>NZ_JBWKEE010000002.1:197509-258735 GCF_056435605.1 Streptomyces sp. NPDC043896 | reverse complement strand
GGGCGCTGCCTGGTGCGACCGGACCCCGCTTGTCACGCCGTGCTGTCTCCCCCCCCCCCCCCCCCCCCCCCCCCCCGCCCCTCCCGATTCCTCCCCCGCCCCTCCCGATTCCTTCCCCGCCCCTCCCCTGTTCCTTTCTCCTGCTTCCACGAACCAGAGGACTCGTACCGATGACCGTCACCGAAACGTCCGCGCCCGCCCGGCAGGCCATGCCCGCCGAGGAGCGGTACGCCGCCGAACTCGCCTTCCTCGCCGCCCAGGACACCGGCCCCCGCCCGCCCGGCTGGGCCCTCACCCCCCGCGCGGTGGTCACCTTCGTGTGCGGCAGCGGGGGCGAGGAGCTGGCCCTGCCCAGGCGGCGCGCCGGACTGCCGTCGAAGCTGGTGATCGCCCCCAAGTTCGTCGGCGAACGCGCCCTGGTGGAGCGGTGCGTGGTGACCCTGGCCGGGGAGCGCGGGCTGCTGCTCACCGGTGAACCGGGCACCGCCAAGTCGATGCTGTCCGAGCTGCTGTCGGCCGCCGTGTGCGGCACCAGCGAGCTCACCGTGCAGGGCACCGCCGGCACCACCGAGGACGCCTTCCGCTACGGGTGGAACTACGCGCTGCTCCTGGCCCAGGGCCCCACCCCGCAGGCCCTCGTGGACTCCCCGGTGCTCTCCGCGATGCGGACGGGCCGGGTGGCGCGCGTCGAGGAGATCACCCGCTGCCTGCCCGAGGTGCAGGACGCGCTCGTGTCGATCCTGTCCGACCGCCGGGTCAGCGTGCCCGAACTGACCGCCACCGAGGACGCGGTGGTCTCCGCCGCCCCGGGCTTCACCGTCATCGCCACCGCCAACCTGCGCGACCGGGGCGTCTCGGAGATGTCCGCCGCCCTCAAGCGGCGCTTCAACTTCGAGACCGTCGGCCCGATCGCGGACCCCGACGCGGAGAGCGCGCTGATCCGGCGGCAGGCCGTCGCCGCCGTGGAGCGCGCCGGAGCGGCGTTCGGGGTGGACGACTCCGTCCTGGACGCGCTCGTCACCGTCTTCCGGGACCTGCGCTCGGGACGCAGCGCCGAGGGCTGGGACGTGGAGCGGCCCGGTACGGTCATGTCCACCGCCGAGGCCGTACAGGTGGCGGCCTCGCTCGGGGTCGCGGCCGCGTACCTGCCGGGCGGTGACGTGCTGGACCTGCTGCCCGGGCACCTGCTGGGCGTCGTGCGCAAGGACGATCCCGCCGACCACGGGCGGCTGCTGGGCTACTGGGACGGCCCGGTGCGGCGCCGCGCCGAGGACGGCTCCGCGATGTGGCGGCGCCTGTGGGACCTGCGCGGGAGCCTGCGTTGACGCTCACCGCCGAACCGCGGGCGGCGGTCGAGGAGCTGGCCGCCTGCCGCGCGCCGTACCTGCTGGGGGTGCGCCACCACAGCCCCGCCCTGGCGGCGGTGGTCCCGGCGCTGCTGGAGGCGGCGGACCCCGAGGTCGTCTGCGTGGAGCTGCCGGGCGAGTTCCAGCCGTGGCTGGAACACCTGGCCGACCCGGAGACCGTCGCGCCGGTCGCGCTGGCGGGGCTGGGGACCGACGGGCGCCTGGCGTTCTACCCGTTCGCGGACTTCTCCCCCGAGATGGCGGCGATCCGCTGGGCCCGCGGCCGGGGCGTGGAGGTCGTCTGCTGCGACCTCCCGCTCTCCGACCGGGGGTGGACCGCCGAGGCCGCGCCGACGGCCCCCGGCTCCGCCGGCAGCCGGTCCTATGCCGGGGCGCTCGCCGCTGCGGGCACCGGGCGCGAGGGCGACGACCTGTGGGACCGTGCCGTGGAGGTCATGGCCCCGGGCTGCTCCGCAGAGGCGGTACGCCGCGCCGCGCTCGGCGTCGGCTGGGCACTGCGGACGGACGCGGGCGGGGTCCCGGCGGTGGACCTGGCGCGGGAGGCCCACATGCGGGGCGTCCTCGCCGGGTTCGCGGGCCGCAGGGTCGCCGCCGTGATCGGCGCCTTCCACGCCCCCGCCCTGGTCCGGGGCGGGGACGCGGCGGCGGTCCCCGGCCCGGACACCGCCGGTGTCGGCGTCGGCGTCGGCGTCGGCGTCGGCGGGGCGGACGGTGCCGCCGACGGGGCGGTCGTCACCTCGTTCGTGGCGTACTCCCACGACCTGCTCGACTCCCGTTCCGGCTACCCGGCCGGGATCCGCGACCCGCTGTGGCAGCAGGCCGTGTTCGAAGCGGGCGGCGACCCGGTCCGGCTGCGGGAGGCCGCCTCGGCCGCCGTCACCGGGCTGTGCCGGGAGCTGCGCCGCGCGGGGCACACCGCCGGCACCGGGGAGGCAGCCGAGACGCTGCGGCTGGCCTGCGACCTCGCGGTGCTGCGCGGGCTGCCCGCCCCCGGCCGGGGCGAGCTGCTGGAGGCCGTCTCGACCGTGCTCGGGCAGGGCGAACCCCTGGGCCGGGGACGGGCGCTGGCCCGCGCCCTGGAGGCCGTGTTCGTCGGCACGGGCCGCGGCCGGACCACCCCGCACGCCCCGCGTTCCGGGCTCGGCCCCTCCGTGGAGGCGGAGCTGGTCGCGCTGCGGCTGCCGTGCCCCGGGGACCCGGAGCCGCGGGAGGTCCGGCTGGACCCCCTGCGCTCCGAGCTCGACGGGCGCCGGGAGGTGCTGCTGCGGCGGCTGCTGGTCTGCGGGGCCTCCTACGGGGAGCCCGTGGGCGTGGCCGGCACCGGCGACGGCACCGCCCTGGGGAGCAGGTGGCGGCTGTCCTGGACGCCGTCCGTCCCGGCCCGTCTGGACCTTGCGGGGGTCCGCGGCGTGACCGCCGCCCAGGCGGCCGCCGGGACGCTGCGTGACGTCGCGCGCCGCCAGGCGGCCGAAGGCGGCCCGACGGCGGCCCAGGTGCTGGCCGGGCTCGACGCGGCCGCGCGCTGCGACCTGCCCGCACTGGTCGGCGTACGACTGGAGGAGATGGCGGCCGTACTGCCGGACACCGCCACCGTGCCGGAGCTCCTGGAGGCCGTCGACCTGCTGGAGGGGCTGCGCCGCGGTCACCTGCCCGGCGCCCCGGACGGGGCGCGGGCCGTCGCGGACGAGCTCGTCGGCGACCTCCTGGACGCCGCGCTGCGGTCCCTGCCCGGCCTCGCCGGCAGCGACGACCCCGCCGACGCGGCTGCGCTGGTGGCCCTCGCCGACCGGGCCGCCGCCCGCCGGCTGGGGCTGCGCATGGACGCCGCCCTCGGCGAACTCGCCGCGAACGCGGGCCCGTTGATGCGGGGCGCGGCCCTGGCCGTACGGGTGCTGCTCGACCTGGACCCGGCGGCCGGGCTCGGTGCCCGCGCCGCCGCCTGGGTGGACGGCGCGGCCACCCCCGAGGCACGGCGGGCGCTGGCCCGCCGGCTCGCCGGGCTGCTCACCGCCGCCGGACCGCTGCTGGGCGCCTCGCCGGCCGCGCTCACCCCGCTGCTGGACAGGCTGGACTCGCTCACCGACGCGGCGTTCCTGGAGCGGCTGCCCGCGCTGCGCGCCGGGTTCGACGTGCTGGCGCCGGCCGCCCGGGAGCGGCTGCTGGACACCGTGACCGAGCGGCTCGGCGACCGGGTCGACCTCGCCCTGGACGCGCCCGCCGGGCTGCTCGCCCTGTGGGCCGCCGCCGACGCGGCCGGGCTCGCCGCGCTCAAGGCGCTTCCGCTGCCCGGGGGTTCGCCCGGGGCCGCCACCGTGGTGGACCAGGACGGCACCGAGGTGCCCGCTCCGTCCCGCGCGCTGCCGGACGGACGGCGGCTGGCCCCCGCCGACCGGTGGCGGCTGCTGCTGGGCCGGCAGCGCGACCGGCTCCCGGCCGGGGCACGCCCTTACGCCCGCGCGCTGGACGAGCTGTACGGGTCGGGGCGCGGGGAGGGTTCGGGGGACGTGGAACGCCCCGGCTCCGGTGGCGGGGACGAGGCGCCCTTCCCGACGGCCCGGGAGTGGTCGGCGGAGCTCGAGTCCCTGTTCGGCGCCGACGTGCGCGAGGAGGTGCTCGCCGACGCGGCGGGCGCCGGCCGCACCGACGTGCTGGCCCAGCTCGACCCGGCGGCGGTGCGCCCCTCCGTGGAACTGCTCGGCTCGGTGCTGTCGCTGGCCGGCGGCATGTCCGAAGCGCACCTGGCCCGGCTGCGGCCGCTGGTGCGGCGGCTCGTCGACGAGCTGGCCAAGGAGCTGGCCACCCGGCTGCGCCCGGCCCTCTCGGGCGTCGCCACCCCGCGTCCGACCCGCCGGCCCGGCGGCCCGCTCGACCTGGCGCGCACGCTGCGGGCCAACCTGGCGCACACCCGGCGCCTGGACGACGGCCGGGTGGTGGTCGTTCCGGAACGGCCGGTGTTCAGCACGCGGACGTCGAAGGAGGCGGACTGGCGGCTGATCCTGGTGGTGGACGTCTCCGGCTCGATGGAGGCGTCGGTCATCTGGTCGGCGCTGACGGCGGCGGTGCTGGGCGGGGTGCCGACCCTGTCCACGCACTTCCTGGCCTTCTCCACCCGGGTGGTGGACCTCAGCGGCCGTGTCGAGGATCCGCTCTCGCTGCTGCTGGAGGTCCGGGTCGGCGGCGGTACGCACATCGCGGCCGGGCTCGCGCACGCCCGTTCGCTGATCACGGTGCCGAGCCGCACCCTGGTCGTCGTGGTCAGCGACTTCGAGGAGGGCGCCCCGGTCGGCGGCCTGCTCGCGGAGGTCCGCGCGCTGGCCGCGTCCGGCGCCCATCTGCTGGGCTGCGCCGCGCTCGACGACAAGGGCGCGCCCCGCTATTCGGTGCCCGTCGCGCGGCAGCTCGTCGCGGCCGGGATGCCGGTGGCCGCGCTCAGCCCTCTCGCCCTCGCCCGCTGGGTGGGCGACCGACTCCGTGGGGAGCCCCGATGACCGACCCGCTGTTCCCTCCCGTCGCCGCCGAGGTGGTCGCGGACGCGGTGGAGAACCTGAGCGCCCGGCTGCGCAAGAAGCTGGACGCCGCGATCGAGGGCTGCGCCGCGGGTACGGGCGCGGAGGCCGGGCCGGACGGCGGTGTCACCGTCCGCTTCGGCGAGGACGCGGTGGTCACCCTGCGGCCGGGCCCGTCGGGGGTGGTCACGGAGCCCGGCCAGGCCGTCTGCGGCTGCCTGCTGGCCCCGCGCTGCCTGCACCGGGCGGCGGTCCTGGGGGCGGCGCCGCTGGCGGGTCCGGCGGAGGCCGGGGCCGGGGCCGGGCCGGAGGCCGGGGCCGGGGCCGGGCCGGAGGCCGGGGCCGGGGCCGGGGCGGAGTCCCCAGCCGGGTCCGCCGCCGGCGATGGCTCCGCGGGCGCGTCGGCCTCCGCCTCCGCCGCTGCCCCGGTGTCCGCGGCCGGGTCCGGGAGCGCGTCCGGGAGTGCGTCCGGGAGTGCGTCGCCGGGCGCGGACGTGGTACCCGACGAACCTCCGACGGAGGCTCAGGTCCGGGCCGGGGCCGCGCTGTGGGCGGTGTCGGCCGAGGCGCTGGCCGCCGGGGTCGTCGCGGCGGGCGCGGTGGTCCAGGCCGAACTGCTGCGGGCCGCGCACACCGCGCGCCTCGCCGGCCTGCCGCGTGCGGAGGCCGCCGCGCTGCGGGTGGTACGGGGACTGCGGTCCGCCCGCGAGCGCCACGCCGCCGCGCGGCTCACCGACCTGGCCGCCGCCTTCTCGGAGCTGCTGCGCACCTCCGCGCTGCTGGCGTCCGGGACGGGCGGTCCCGGGCTCACCGGAAGCGGGCGGCGCCCCTACGCGGACGGCGGCAGCCTGCGCGTCCACGGCCTGTGCCGGGAGCCCGTGCTGACCGCCACCGGCTACGGGGGCGTGGTCACCCACCTGCTGGGCGCGGACGGCTCCCGCTACACGCTCTCGGACGTCCGCCCCGGCGGGCTCGCCCGGGCGCGGGGCGCGGGGGCGGCGTCCGTGGCCCTCGGCGGGGCCGCCCTCGACCATGCGGGGCTGGCGCGCGGGGGGCTGCGCATCGCCGGGGCGACGGTCTCCGCCGACGGGCGGCTCGGCGCCGGGCGCGGGGTGCGCGCGGTGCCGGCGCCCGGGGTGGCCTGGGACGAGGAGCCGTCGGCCGCGCTGTTCGCCCGCCCGGCGGCCGAGGCGGTCCGGGAGCTGCTCGCGCCGGACGCCGAACCGGGCCTGCTGGGCTGCGACGTCCAGGTGGTCGGGGCGGCCGGGGAGCACCTGCTGGTGCGGGAGCTGCGCGCGGACGCCCCGCTGCTGCGGCTGCGTCCGGCGCACGGGCACCCCGAGCTGGCGCACACCGCCAACCTGCGCCGCCTGGCCGGGTGTCCGGGTCTGGCGGTGCGCGTGCTGGGCCGCCCCGACCCGGACCGGGCCGCCACCTTGAGCCCGCTCGCGGTGGGGCCGGTGCCCGGGGCGGCGTACACGCTGCGGCTGCCGCCGGAGTGGAAGGGCCGGGCCGACCTGGGCTACGACCGCCTCCAGGGCAGCCACTTCCCGGACGGCGGGGCCCCCGGGGAGGTGCCCGCCGCGGCGGCGGGGCCGGACCCGCTGGCCGACTCGCCGCTGTGGCGGGTGCGCCGGCTGCTGGAGACGGCGGTCGCGGGCGGGCGCAGGGCGGTGGCGGAGTCCGCCCGGGGTCCGGAGCCGCTGACGGCGTACGGTCCGCTGCGCCGGGCCGGCTTCGGGACGGCGGCCGATCTGGCCGGCTCGCTCGTCGCCGAGGCCGACCGCCGCCCCCGGGACGCCTTCGGCCGGCTCACCGAAGCCACGTCGGAGGGCTACGCCTGGGCATGGCTGGCGGCGTCCGCGCACCTGGAGGCGGCGCACCGCTCCCTGGTGGCCGCCTCCTGGGCCTGACCCGTTCCCGGCGCCGGCCGCCCTCCCCGTCCAGCACGTCCGGCGGACGCACTCGACGGGGAGGATGCCCCTCACGGACCCGCCGGCCGGCCGTACCGGGGGCGCCGGTCCGTCCCGCCGTCGCCGTCTCCGTCGTCACGGGAGGCTCCCGTCACCGCCGGGACCGGCACAGGCGCAGCGTCCGCCGTTCGCAGGCCACTTCGCATCAGGTCGCCCACGCGAGAAGCCGAATCCGGGGCCCGGTGCGTGGTTGGTTGTCCGGTTATGGGTAGTCTTCCCGGGTCAGTTCGCGGAGCGTCTCATCCGGGGTGGGGTCATGAATCGTCACGCAGGTGTACGCGGCGGGGTGGTGGCGCTGGCGCTGCTGCTCGGTGTGAGCGGGTGCGGCGGAAAGGCGGACTCCGGGGACGGCAAACCAGCGGGGAAGCCGACGGGCGCGGGCCCCTCCGCGCAGGCGTCGCCCCCCGCGTCCTCCCCGTCGGCGCCCTCCCCCTCCGCCCCGGCGGGTGACGCCAAGCCCTCCTCCGGGGACGTGTTGCCCGGCATGGTCGGCGCGGCCGTCGCCCGGACCCAGCTCGCCGCGCTGACCACCGGGAAGCCCGCCACCATGGCCGGGTACAGCCGCGACAAGTTCACGCACTGGGCCGAGCAGGGCGCCAAGTGCGACACCCGCGAGACCGTCCTGGAGCGGGACGGGGCCGGCGTCACCCGGGACTCCGAGTGCCGCGCCCCGTCGGGCACCTGGAAGAGCCTGTACGACGGGGTCACGGTCAACGAGGCCGCCAAGCTGGACATCGACCACATGGTGCCGCTGGCGGAGGCCTGGCGGTCCGGCGCCTCCGGGTGGGACGCCGCGAAGCGCAAGGCCTTCGCGAACGATCTGACGCGGCCGCAGCTGCTGGCGGTCTCCGCCTCGTCCAACCGCTCCAAGGGCGACCAGAGTCCCGACCTGTGGCAGCCGCCGGACACGTCGAGCTGGTGCCAGTACGGGCGGGCCTGGACCACCGTCAAGTCCCACTACGGTCTGACCGTCACCGACGCCGAAAGGGCCATGCTCACCACCATGATCGACACCTGCGCCCCATGACCGCCCCGACCGCCCCCCGGCAGTGGCGGGACGAGGTCCTCGCCGGCCCCGGCGGCGCCATGACCGACGAGGTCGGCGTCATCACGGGCCCGCTCACGCTGCGCACCACCGGCGGCCCGGACGGCGAGGTCCGCTTCGAGATCCAGTACACGGACGCGGACGAGTGGTACACGCTCACCGGCAGCCCCGTGGCCCACGGCGACCCGTACGCCCTCCACACGGCCGCGCTGCGCGCGGTCCGCGCCGGCGGCGGGGCCGTGGCCCCGGCGCCGGACGCCTGAGGCGGGACGGGCCGCGGGCCGGGCCCGGCGGTCCCCGGCCCGGGGCAACGCTGGGCCGCACGGGTGACCGGCGATAACCCGCGGAACCGGAGGCAGTTGATCAGGTCGTTCCGCCGGGGACAGCACATGCGACAGAAGGATCCACACGATGCTCAAGAAGTTCATGGCCACCGCCGCGGTCACCGCCTCCGTCCTGGGGACGGGCGCCCTCGCAGCCTCCCCGGCGATGGCGATCGGCAACGACAACGGGATCAACACGGTCAACGGCAACAACTCGGAGCAGATCTACGGCAACCAGGAGACCGGGGGCGACATGAGCCCGCAGCTCTCCGCGATCCAGGGCTCGCTGAACAAGCTCTGCGTCGGCCTGCCGGCCAAGGTCAACCTCCAGTCGATCCTGCTGATCAACGTCGGCGTCCAGGACATCCCGATCGCCTCCAACCCGCAGAACCAGCAGTGCGCGGAGAACTCCGCGCAGGCCAAGGGCGACGAGACGCTCTCGCACCTCGTGGAGAACATCCCGGTCCTGTCCGGCAACCTCTCGGCCGGCAGCTGACCCAGCGGCCCCGGAGCGGCGTGGCGGTCAGGCCGTCACGCCGCTCCGGCACGTCCGGCCCCCACCACCCCCGACACGTAACGGCTTTGGTCTAGACCTTGACAGGTCCAGACCACCTTCGGTTCAGTGGCGGTAGTCGTCGCACCCCCACACCCCTGCGACGAATCCCCCCACTCCAGGAGCAGTTACGTGATACGCACGCTACGCCGCCGCGCCCTCTCCCTCGCCGCTGCCGCCGCCGCGACCCTCGGTCTCGCCGTCGCCCTGCCCTCCTCCCCCGCCGCCGCGGCCCCCGCCTGCGCCGGGGCCTGGAGCTCCTCCGCCGTCTACACCGGCGGCATGAACGCCTCGTACGGCGGCCACAACTGGCAGGCCAAGTGGTGGACCCAGGGCGAGACGCCCGGCACCACCGGACAGTGGGGCGTCTGGTCGGACCAGGGCGTCTGCGGCGGCGGGGGCCAGGACCCCGACCCGGGCACCGGCAACCCGTCCGGCTTCGTGGTCAGCGAGGCCCAGTTCAACCAGATGTTCCCGAACCGGAACCCCTTCTACACCTACAACGGCCTGGTCGCGGCGCTCTCCGCGTACCCCGGCTTCGCCCACACCGGTGACGACACCGTCAAGCGCCGCGAGGCGGCCGCCTTCCTCGCGAACGTCTCGCACGAGACGGGCGGGCTGGTGCACATAGTGGAGCAGAACACCGCCAACTACCCGCACTACTGCGACGCCTCCCAGCCCTACGGCTGCCCCGCCGGCCAGGCCGCGTACTACGGCCGCGGCCCGATCCAGCTCAGCTGGAACTTCAACTACAAGGCGGCGGGCGACGCCCTCGGCATCAACCTGCTCGCCGACCCGTACCTGGTGGAGCGGGACCCGGCCATCGCGATGAAGACGGCGCTCTGGTACTGGAACACGCAGAACGGCCCCGGCACCATGACCGCGCACGCGGCCATGGTCAACGGCGCGGGCTTCGGCGAGACGATCCGCTCCATCAACGGCGCCCTGGAGTGCAACGGCGGCAACCCGGCTCAGGTGCAGAGCCGGGTGAGCAAGTACCAGAGCTTCACCCAGCTGCTGGGCGTCACCCCGGGGAACAACCTGAGCTGCTGAGACGGCGGGAGGCCCGGTCCGGGCGCCCAGCCGGAGCGCCTCGGCCGCCCCTCAGTGGCCGCGCAGCGCCGTGGCCAGCTGGGCACGGGAGCGGACGTCCAGCTTCTGGTAGATCCGGGTGAGCCGGGCCTCCACCGTCTTCACGCTCAGGAAGAGCTTCGCCGCCGCCTCCTGGTTGCTGGCTCCCCCGCCGACGAGGAGCGCGAGCCGTGCCTCCGCCTCGGTGAGGGCCGCCACCCCGGGGTGGGGGGCACAGGTCTCGGGGGCGTTCTCCCGGGCCAGCTCCAGCCAGGGCCCGGCTCCGGCGGCCTCGAACAGCTCGGCCGCGGCGCGCAGGGCGGCCCGGGCGGGAGCGCGGCGGCGGCGCCGGCGTTCCACCCGGGCCAGAGCGAGGAGCGTGCGGCCGTGTTCGAGGGGCAGTCCGAGGGCGCGGAAGCGCTCGGCGGTGGTCTCCAGCAGGGCGACGGCCTGCTCCGGTTCGCCCCCCGCGGACAGGCACAGCCCGCGGGCCCGGTCGAGGGCCGCGAGGACGGTGGTCCGGCCGAGGGCCCGTGCCACCGGCGTGACCCGGTCGAGCAGGGCGGCGGCCTCGGCGGGGGCGTCGGCGGCCACCAGTGCCTCGGCGAGCTCCCCGTGCCAGCGCAGGACGGAGGGGTCCACCACCTGCTGGGCCTCCTCGAGCGCGGCGACCCGGCTCAGGGTCGCCACCGCCTTCGCGGCCTCGCCGGTGGCCAGTTCCACGGTGCCGAGCGCGTACAGGCCCCGGGACAGGAAGACCTGGTCGCCCTCCTCCTCAGAGGCCCGGATGCCCCGGCGGGCGTAGGCGGCGGCCCGGGCGAAGCTGCCGCCGGCGGCCTCGGCGCTGGCGGCGACGTACCAGGCCGGGCCGGGTGAGAGGCCCGCTTCGAGGGTGAGCTCCAGGGCCCGGCGGGCGTGGGCCGCGCCCCGCACGCAGCGGCCCCGGCGCAGTTCGGCCTCGGTCATGCTGCGCAGTACCTCGAAGACGTCCTCGGCCGAGCCGGTGCGCTGGACGGCGGGGAGCAGGACGAGGAGCTGGCGGCGGGCGTCGGCGAGCCGGTCGTCGAAGAGGGCGTGGCGGACGGCGAGGAACTGGGGGGCGTTGCGCATGCCGAGGGGGACCTCGGGGGCGGGCAGGGCGAGGGCCTCGGCCAGGATCTCCTCGGCGTCGGGGTCGCCGAGGATGCGGCCCATCCGGGCGCGGACCGTCAGGGCCATGGCTTCGGCGACCTGGTCCCCGCCGGCCTTGGCGAGTGCGCCGGCCTGGGCGGCGGCGTCGCGGGAGCGGACGGGGTCGCCGTCGCCGATGTTGTGCTTCCAGGCGATCCGCAGCAGTACGGCGGCCTGCAGCGAGGGGTCCCCGGCGGCGTCGGCCACGGCGTGGGCGATGGTCTCGTCGAGGTCGGCGAGGGCCTGCCCGGCGGCGTCGATCACCGCCAGCCGGGCCCGTACCCGCTGGGCGGGCGAGGCGTCGCGGGCGAGGACGGCGCGGGTGGCGCGGCGGGCGAGGTCGGCGCGGCCGGCCCAGCCCGCGTCCTCGGCGGCGCCGACGAGGCGGGCGAGCTCCTCCTGCGGCAGGGCGGCGGGGGTGCGTTCGGCGGCGAGCAGCCCGAGCTCGGCGGCCAGGGCCCGCTGGCCCCGGCGGCGGCAGGCGTCGGCGGCCCGGGTGATCTCGGCGGCGAGCTCCGCGTCGGGGGTGTCGACGGCGAGCGCGCGGTGGCGTACGGCCTGGACGGGGTCGTCCACGGCGGCGGCGAGCGCGGCGTGCCCGGCGGCCCGCTCGGGCCAGCCGGCGTCGGCGGCGAGGGCGGCCGGCAGGGCGCCGGCGGCGAAGGCGACGGCGCCGTCCTCGCCGACGGTGACCAGCCCGGCCCGTTCGGCCTGCACGAGTTCCGCCTCCGCGTCGCGGCGTCCGGCCCGGCGGAGCACGGCGGTGGTCGGCCGGGCGGCGAGGGCGGCGAGCAGCAGGGTCGGGCGGACCCGGCCGGGGGCGGCGGCGAGGAGCCGGCGGGCCACCTCCCGGGCCTGGCCGGTGAGGGGGAGGGTGTCGGCGTGGTGGGCGCCGCCGCCCTGGCCGGCGGCGGCCTCGGCGAGGGAGTGGCCCAGGGCCAGGGCGAGGCGCGGGTTGCCGCCGCTGGCCTGGTGGATGCGGCCGGCGAGGCGGGCGGGCAGGCCGTGGCGCAGCAGGAGTTCGGCGACCTCGTCGGCGCCGAGGGCGGGGACGTGGATGACCGGGGTGCCGGGGCCGCAGAGGGGTTCGGCGACGGGGGCGCCCTGGACGCATTCGGCGGCGAGGACCCGTACGCGCGGCGGGGTCAGGCGCAGCACGAAGCGGAGCAGGTCGGTGCTCTCGGGGTCGAGCCACTGGGCGTTGTCGAGGACGAGCAGGACCGGGCCGGGGACTGCGAGGGTGCGCAGCACTTCGACGACGGCCAGGCGCAGGGCGACGTGGTCGCGGCCGGCGCGGGGGGCGTCGGCCTCGCGGCGGAGCAGGGCGATGGCGGTGCGCTGGGGTCCGGCGAGGCGGTCGAGGGCGGTGCGGGGGACGGAGGCGAGGAGGGCCGCGGCGGCGGCCTCGGGTATCTCCCGGTCGGCGGCCTCGGGGGCGAGGCGCAGGACGGTCTCGCGCCGCCGGGCGGCGGCGGCCTCGACGGCGCGCGCCACCTCGGTCTTGCCCGAGCCGGCGCAGCCCGTGAGGACGGCGCGGCCGTGCGCGGTCAGCGCACGGTCGACCGCCTCGATGAGTGCACCGTGTCCGACGTTGGTGTCAGCGTTCCCCGTCGCCGCCACGCACAGCCACCAGCCTTTCGCGCCCCTGTTCTGTGCCCTTCCTGTGAGACGCGACAATACGAGGTCAGCCCCCCGACGGACCCGGATTGTGACGCAGAATTCAGTCAGGCGACAGGAAAGCGCCGCGGGCCTGCCGGTACGGGAGGTACCGGCAGACCCGCGCACTGGATTGGTCCGTACCATCGGTCCGTCAGGGCGGAGTTGGGGGGCTCCGCCGGGACCGGTGCGGACCGGGGTCAGAAGCCGAGGCTCCAGGAGTCGATCTTGCCGGTGTCGCCGCCGGCGTTGTCGTTGACGCGCAGCTTCCAGGTGCCGTTCGCGACCTCGGAGGAGGCGTTGACGGTGTAGGTCTGGTTGATGTTGTCGGTGCTGCCGCCGGCCCGGTTGTGGACCGTGTAGACGCTGCCGTCGGGCGCGACCAGGTCGACCTTCAGGTCGCCGATGTAGGTGTGCGCGATGTTCACGCCGACCTTGAGGGTGGCCGGGGCGTTGCCGGTCACGCCGGAGACGGTGATCGGGCTCTCGACCGTGGTGTTGTCACCGATGGCGAAGTCGGCGGTGTTCTCGAAGGCCGGGGTGGGCTGCGTCGAGGTCACCGCGTTGACGGTGGCGGTGGCGTCCGCGAGGCCGGTGCCGCAGCCGCCGGTGCAGGTGCCGGCCAGCGGGCGGGCGTTGGTCTTGATCGCCGACTCGATCTGCGCCGGGGTCAGCGAGGGCTTGGCCGCGACGAGGAGGGCGGCGAGGCCCGCGACGTGCGGGGCGGCCATGCTGGTGCCCTGGTACGGCTTGTAGATCTCCGCGCCGGGGGTGGTGGTGCCGGCGTTCAGCGTCGAGAGGATGCCGTTCTCGGGGGTGGTGACGGTGCCGGGCGTGTCGGTGGCGCGGCGGGTCTCACCGCCCGGGGCGGCGACGTCGATGACCGCGCCGTAGTTGGAGTAGAAGGAGCGGTCGCCGGTGCGGTTGCTGGCGGCCACGTTGATCACGTTGTTGCAGCTCGCGGGCGAGAAGTTGGCCGCGTCCGCGTTGCTGTTGCCGGCGGCGACCACGACGGTGGTGCCGCGGGCGACGGCCGCGTTGATGGCGTTCTGGTAGCTCGCGGTGCAGGCGCCGGAGCCGCCGAGGCTCATGTTGATGACCTTGGCGGGGGTGGCGTTCGCCGGGACGCCCGCGACGGTGCCGCCGGAGGCCCAGGTGATGGCGTCGACGATGTCCGAGGTGGCGCCGCCGCACTTGCCGAGCACGCGGACGGGCTGGATCTTGGCGTTGTAGGCGATGCCCGCGACGCCCTTGGAGTTGTTGGTCGCGGCGGCGATGGTGCCCGCGACGTGGGTGCCGTGCCAGGAGGAGTCGCTGGCCTTGGAGCCGGTGCCGCACTCGCCGGCCGCGCTCCAGTCGCCCTGGTCGGCGGGGTTGTTGTCGCGGCCGTTGCCGTCGCGGGCGGCGGAGGAGCTGCTGATGAAGTCGTAGCCGGCGACCGTGTTGGCGGCCAGGTCGGAGTGGGCCACGGAGCCGGTGTCGATCACGGCGACGGTGACGCCGGAACCGGTGGTCTTGTCCCAGGCGGCGGGCACGTTCATGCCGGCGGTGGGCTCGAAGAGGTCCCACTGCTTGGCGTACTCGGTGTCGTTCGGGGTGGCCATCGCGTAGGCGCGGGAGTCCGGCTCGACGTAGGCGACGTCCGGGTCGGCGCGGAACTGGTCGATCAGGGCGGCGGCGTCGGCCGGGGCGGTCGCACCGCCGAGGTTGACGAGGGCCGCGCCGGTGCCGAGACGGCGGTCGAAGGTGGCCTTCTTGCCGGCCTTCTTGCCCTTGGCGGTGGCGTCGTTCGCGGCCGCGTCGTTGGAACTGGCCTCGGAGGCCGAGGTCTTGTAGCCGACGATCAGGTTCTCGACCGGGGCGGCGGCCGGGCTGGCGGGGGCGGCGGCGGCCGGGAGGGTCGAGGCCGGGTCGTTCGCGGGGGTCACGGCCACCGCGGCCGTGGCGGAGCCGGCGAGCAGGGTGACGGACATGGCCACGACGGATATGAGCCGACGTCTGGGTGCGTGCACGTTGTTCCCCTTTACGGGCCGTTCCCGGGCATGCCGGAGCGGCCGGTCGGTGCAGTGTGGGAGGTGGAACCGGCGGAAGCGGGGCCTGGGCGGGCTGGTCGCACCCTCCCCGGCCGCCGCCGCGCGCCACGTCGCCCGGCCGCAACGGCGGGGCTGGGCGACGGCGTACCCGGCGATCAGCGCGTCCTCGGTCGCTTCACACCATGTGGGGTTGGTGCGGGGCCGCCCGGAACGCGGAAGATCGCCGGTGGGCAGACAGTAGGCAACACGGAGGTGAACCCGATACGGGGAAAACCCTTGTCCGGACCCTGGGGCCCCTCCCCCTCCCCGGGGGTTACCGGGGGTCGGCCCGGGCCCGCCCCCGCATCGGGGCCGACGGGGGCCCGCGAGGGCAGGGGGGAGGGCGAGGGGGTCAGCGGGGGTTGAGCCGGCGGAAGGTGGTCCAGCTGGACTCGTTGGGCTCGGCCCACTTCTCCGGGGCTCCGGCGAACTCCGGGCGGTGCGCGGCGATGTACGCGCGGGTGCGCTCGGGCACCTCGGCGTAGGAGCCGAGCTTGACGCCCCGGCAGTGGAAGGTGAGGCCACCGGGGCGTTGTCCCTGTTCCATCCAGGGGAGCCAGGGGGACATCCGGGTCCACGACATGGTCGCGGGGACGCCCGGCGCGTCGCCGGCGAGGGCGGCGGCGGAGGTGAAGAACTGGAAGAGCTCCAGTGCCCGGTAGGTGTCGTCGGCGGAGTTCAGCGGGTAGTCGGCGACGGGGAGCGGGGAGGGGTAGGCGAGCGGGATCTCCAGGCTGAAGCAGACCTGGTCGCCCAGCTCGGTGCGCGGGACGGGGAAGGGCCGCCACCGCTGGTTGGCGGGGTCGTTCCAGACGTGGACCACGGGCTTCCCCTGCCAGGTCTCCAGGATTTCCCGACTGGCGGGGTCGAGGTAGAAGGCGGCCTCGCGGGAGAGCATCCGGTAGCCGCCGCCCTCCTCGTCGGCCTCCAGCCGGGCGGCGTTGAGGCCCTCGAAGCCGAAGAGGCGGCGGTAGGGCTCGCCGGGGGCCCAGGAATGGATGTCGCCGGTCCACCAGAAGACGGTCTCCGCGCCGTCGAGCGAGGCGCGGGTGCGGGCGAAGGCGCGCAGGAGCTCTTCCGGTGTCATACGGAGAACTCTCGCTGGCGTCTCCACGGCCGGACAAGCACCGGACGGGCCAACCTGGCGGGGGTACGCGGCCGGAACACCCGGCCCGGAACCCGGACCGGACGCCACGACCAGGACACACCGCCCGAAGCGGACGCCGGGACCGGGCCCGCAGCGGACGCCGGCGCGGTGAACCGGGACCGGGATCCGGACCGGGGCCGGGATCCGGGCGGGTGACGTGGCCGGGTGTTCCGGCCGCCCGCCCGGACCGGGACCGGGATACGGACCGGGACCGGGCGACGGGGCCGGGACCGGGCGACGGGGCCGGGACCGGGCGACGGGGCCGGGACCGGGCGACGGGGCCGGGACCGGGCGACGGGGCCGGGCCCACAGCGCGGCCGGGACCGGGACACGGGCGGGTGACGGGGCCGGGCCGACAGCCCGGCCAGGACCGGGATACGGCCGGGGCGGGCCGGGATACGGGCCGGGGCCCGGGCGGGTGACGGGGGCCGCACCGGCGCCTCCGAGCCGGACCGCCACGGCCCGGGCTACGGCCGCTGAGCAGGGAACGGCGGCACACCTCCGAACGCGCGGCAGCGCCCTGGTGCGGACGCCCGGTTGACGGCCCGGCGCGCCACCGACGACCGTGACCGTCATGGGGAACGGAAACCGCCTGCTGGCGCTGCTCGTCTGCCTGGTGCTGGGCGCCGGGCTGGCCGCCGCCGTGCTGGGTGCCTCACGGGCGGCCGGGACGCGGCACGCCGACGTCGTCGGCGACCGCGTGGACATCGGCCGGGTCCCGCCCGGTCCCGCCCCGCCCCCGGCCGGGCCCGACGCCTCCGCCGGCACCGTGACGGTGGACTGCGGGCGCAACGAGGAGGGCCACTGGAACGAGGACAACCTGGTGGTCTCGCCCGGCCTGCGGGCGGGCGCCCACCACACCCACGCGTACGTGGGGAACCTGTCGACGGACGCCCTGTCCACCGACGCCTCACTGGCCGCCGCCGCCACGAGCTGCGTCGGCGGCGACCGTTCCTCGTACTACTGGCCCGTCCTGCGGCGCACCGACCGGCCGGGCGGCCGGCCCCACGAGGGCGCGGCCGGGCACGGCAACACCGGCGAGATCCTGCCCGAGGCCTCGGTGCGCGTGGAGTTCCGGGGCAGTCCGGCCGGCAAGGTGGTGCCGATGCCCCGCTTCCTGCGCGCGATGACCGGGGACGCGGTGGCGTACACGGCGGGGACGGACGCCGGGGTCCGGGCCCGCTGGGGCTGTTCGGGCTCGCCCGGCCGCTCCACGACGAGCTACCCGCGCTGCCCGGCCGGCGATCTGGTGACCCGTACGCTCGTCTTCCCCGCCTGCTGGAACGGGCTGGACGAGGCCGCCGCCGACCACCGCTCGCACCTCGCCTTCCCGTCCGCCCAAGGCGTGTGCCCGGCGGGCACGTTCCCGGTGCCCGAGCTGCGGCTCACGCTGGCCTACGCGGTGCCGCCGGACGTCCCGATCGCCCTCGACTCCTTCCCGGAGCAGCGGCACAGCCCCCGGACGGACCACGCCATGTTCGTGGACGTCATGACCGAGGAGCGCATGGGAGAGCTGGTCGCCTGCCTCAACGAGGGCCGCACCTGCCGCTGGTGAGTGACGCAGGTCACATGAACCGCCGGGGCTCGGAGGGCGTGTACCGACCGCACGAAGCGACAGAGGCGGACGGAGAGCTGTATGCCCGGACCACTGTGGCCCCGCAACCGGCGGGGCTCGACCGACGAGGCGCTGATCAGGGCGGTGTACGAGGAGCACGGCAACGCCCTGCTCGCCTACGCCACCCGGCTGACCGGGGACCGGGCCGCCGCCGAGGACGTCGTCCAGGAGACACTGATCCGGGCCTGGCGGCATTCCGAGGTCCTGGTCAACGGGAAGGGTTCGGTGCGCGGATGGCTGCTGACCGTGACCCGGAACATCATCACGGACCGGTACCGGGCCAAGGCCGCCCGGCCTCCCGAGGTGTCCGGCTCGGCGGCCGCTCCCCCCGTCGAGGGGGACCACGCGGACGCGGTGGTGGACGCCATGACGGTGCTGGGCGCGCTGGACCGGCTGTCGCCGGAACACCGGGACGTCCTGACGGAGTTGTACTACCGCCAGCACAGCGTCGCCGAGGCGGCCGACCGGCTCGGCATCCCCGCGGGGACGGTCAAGTCGCGCTCGCACTACGCGCTGAAGGCCCTGCGCGAGGTGTTCGGGGACGGTGCCGCTGACGGCATGAGGAGGAGAGGAACCGGCCGGCCGCCCCAGCAGCCCGGCGGACTGCGGGAGGTGGTGGCGTGAACCGGCAGCGGCACGAGGAGGAAGTGGAGCAGCTCGGCCCGTACGTGCTGGGCGTCCTCGGCGAGGAGGAGGTACGGCGCGTCGAGGAGCACCTCGGCGACTGCGTGCGGTGCCGGGAGGAGGTGGCCGCGTTGCGGGAGATGGAGAGGGTGCTCGGAGAGGTGCCGGAGGAGGCCTTCCTCGACGGGCCTCCGCAGGGCGGTGACCTGATGCTCCAGCGGACCCTGCGGCAGGTGCGCGGGGAGCGGGCGGCGGCCGCGCGGTGGCGGACCGGCCTGGTGGGTCTGGCGGCGGCCGCCTCGCTGGCGGCCGTGTTCTGGGCCGGGGCCCGGGTGGGCGCGGACGAGGGGAGCACGGGGGCCCTGCCCCCGCCCCCGCCGCCGGCCCCGTCCGCTCCGGTGACGCCCTCGCCGCCGGTGGCGGGGACCCGGGTGGCTTCCGCGACGGATCCGGGGACGGGCGCGCGGATGACCGTACAGCTGACGCCGGCGCCCAAGTGGGTGCGGCTGCACGCGGCGGTGACCGGGGTGCCCGCGGGCGAGCGGTGCAGGCTGGTGGTGGTCTCCCGGGACGGTACCCGCACCACGGCCGGCGGCTGGGTGGTCGGCACGGCGGAGCACGGCGAGGGCAAGGGGGCTGCCCTGGACGGCTCCGCGGCCGTGGACCCGTCGGAGGTCAGGGAGGTCCTGGTGGTGAACGAGGCGGGCCGGACCTTCGTGTCCGTCCCGGTGTAGCCGCCGCGGAGTGCGGTACGGGGATCCGCGCGGGTCCCCGTACCGGCTCCTCACGGGTTGTGGAAGCGGACCTCGGGGGCGTCGGCGGACGGTCCGTCCAGGTCCGGCGCGGGCCGCCCCTTGAGGTGCTTGTCGAAGAAGGACGCGACGTAGCGGCGGGTCAGCTCGACGGTGCGGTGTCCGTCGAGGGGCGCCCCGGGGTGGGGCAGGCCGAGCCGGTCGCGGATGACGGGGAAGTCGGTGGGCCCGAAGTGGTCGGTGCCGTCGACGGTGATCCAGCGCTTCCAGCCGCCGAGGTAGGGCCACGCCTTCGTCCAGTCGCCGTTGTGGTGACCCCCGGGCACGCTGGCGGCGGCGCCGAACAGCAGGACGGGGCGGTCGCCGGTCCCGGCCGCCGCACCGGGGTCGGGCAGACCGCCGTCCATGTCGACGCCCGCGCGGATCCGCTGGTCGGCGGCCATGGCCGGCAGGATGGCGGCCCCGCCGATGGAGTGGCCGCCCATCGCGATGCGGTGCCGGTCGATGAGGCCGGCGTGGCGCCAGGCCGGGTGGCGGCCGGTGAGGCGGTCCAGGAGGAAGGAGACGTCCTGGGCCCGGACCTCGGTGACGGCCCGGTGGCCGCCCGGTGCCTCGGCCGGTTCGCAGGCCAGGCAGGTGAGGATCCGGTTGCCGGGGAAGGCGGTGGCGTCGCTCTCGTAGGCGTGGTCGACGGCGGCCACGACGTAGCCCCGGGAGGCCAGGTCCTCGGCGAGCGAGGTGAGGGTGGCGCGCGGGACGGTGAAGCCGGGCGAGAGGACGACCAGCGGGTGAGTGCCCTGCACGGGGCGGGCGCCGACGCGGCCCCTCGTCGGCTCACAGGCTGAACCGGCGTCCCCCTGTGGTCGCAGCGGCATGCACCGGAAGTCGTACGGGCCCCAGGCATAAGCGAGTTGGGGAACTCCGGGGTTCCGGGGAAAACGTGACGGGGCCCGGGAACATGTCCAGTTCCCGGGCCCCTGCTTGCCACCCAATTGCGCACACCGGCGGCGTTTAAGAGCGGGGATCATTCTGAGGCCGACGTGTTCTACCTTTGAACTACCGCGCCACGCAGAGGCGCAGAGGGGACTTGAACCCCCATCCGTCGGTGATCGTCCCTGCTCGGTCGATCCGGTGTTCGGCGGCGAATGCTGAGACTGGAGCGATAATCTGAGATTCACGGGGCCGCCTCTACCGGCTTGGGCCACCCCGGCACGTGTGCCGGGGGAGGGATTCGAACCCCCAACCGCACCCCTGTGTCAGCTTCAACGTCAGTTTCAGCTTGCGCTCTCGCGCACCCCCTGTCGCGCAGGGGGCGTTCTCGGGGCTACCTGAACAGGTAGCCGAACACCGCGTCGCCGACCCGCTGGTCGGTGACCTCGGTGCCGTTGGCCTCCTCGCGGGCGAACTTCACCGCCTGCTGGAGCCGTTCGACCCGGTCGAGGAGCTCGTTGACCCGGCGGGCCGGCAGGGCTCCGGAGAACTTCACGGTGGTCCAGTAGCCCACCGCGACGTCCTCGTAGTACACCTCCACCTGCGCCGGGTGCTTCTCCGTGGCCTCGGCCTTGACGTGGTTGCGCGGCACCTTCTTGGTGCGGATGGTGCGCACCGGGTCCGTCTTCCAGGCGTCCGTGGAGGGGTCCTGGGTCCAGGACTCCGAGGCGTCGAGGACGGGCAGCTTGCGCACGAACGTGTTCAGGTCGGTCAGCTGCTTCTCGAGGAAGAGCAGATAGGGCACCGGAACCTGGGCGAGCAGCACGCTGCCGTCGACGACCACGTCCGCGGCGGCAGTGCGGTTCGCCCAGTCCTTGGTGGCCGTCACGTCGAAGAGCCGCGTCAGGGTGTCCGCCGTCGCCCTCAGGACGTCCTCCGCCTTCACCTGGACGCGGGTGGACTCGGGCGGCAGTTGCTCGCCCTCCTCGTCCTTGGGCTGGTACGTACGCGAGATGCCGGCCAGCAGGGCGGGCTTCTGCACGTCGTGGTGAGCCTGCGAAAGCTCCTGGAGGGACTTGGACTTGACGCCCTTTTCGACTGCGATGATCTGATTCAGCTTCGGCACGCGATCAACCTAACAACGACTCCGGTACGACGACCATTTCTTTTCCGCGCGGCCCCTATCCGTGCAGCTTCACGGGGAGGTCGTACAGGTCGTTCTGGGTGAGGACCGGCTTGTTGCGCAGTTCCGCGCGGGTGACGGCCAGGGTGAGGGCGGGGAAGCGGGCGTAGAGGGCCGGGAGGGCGACGAGGGCCTCCAGGCGGGAGAGCGCGGCGCCGGGGCAGACGTGGGGGCCGTGTCCGAAGGCGATGTGCCGGTTGGGGGTGCGGGTGACGTCGAACCGCTCCGCGTTCCCGCCGTGCTGGGCCTCGTCTCGGCCGAGGGCGCCGAAGGACACGATCAGCCCCTCGCCCGCGGGCAGGATCCGGTCGCCGACCTCGATGTCCTCGGTGGCGAAGCGGATCAGGACGTGCGAGGTGGGGGTGGACCAGCGGAGGGTCTCCTCGATGACGTTCTCCCAGGGCACCTCCCCCTTGAGGACGAGCGCCCGCTGCTCGGGGTGGGTCTCCAGGGCGACGACGGCGTTGACGATCAGGCTGATGGTGGTCTCGTGCCCGGCGGCGACCATCAGCTGGAGGGTGTTGGTGATCTCCTCGGTGCTGAGGTGGTCGCCGTCCTCGGAGGCCGCGATGAGCGCGCTGGTGAGGTCGTCCCCGGGGTTGGCGCGCTTGGACTCGACGATCCGGGAGAAGAGGGCACCGAGGTCCGCCATCATCTGCGGGACTTCCTCGGGAAGGGTCTGGGTGGAGAAGAACTTCTCGAAGAGGGCCTTCAGGCGCGGGTGTTCGGCGGGGTCGACGCCCATCAGCTCGCTGATGACGTTCATCGGCAGCGGGTAGGCGAAGTGCGCCTTCAGGTCGACGGTCTCACCGGCCGGGAGGGCGGCCAGCGCGTCGAGCGAGCGGGCCGTGAGGGCCTCGATGCCGGCGCGGAGCTTCTCCACCCGGCGGGCGGTGAGCGCCTGCGCCACGAGGGTGCGCAGGCGGCGGTGCTCGTCGCCGTCGACGGTGAGCATCGAGCGGCCGGGGTTGGCGAGGCCTATGAGGGGCCAGTCCAGGGGGATCTCGCCGCGCTGCCAGGCGCCCCACACGTTGATGTCCTTGACGACGCGGGGGTCGGTGAGGAGCTTGCGGGCCTCGGCGTGGTGGGTGACGGCGTACACTGCGACGCCGCCGGGGAGGACGACGCGGGCCAGCGGGCCGGCGGCGCGCAGCGCGGCGCTCTCGGCGTCGAGGTCGGTGACGAAGGGGTCGAGGGTGAGGGGGGCCGGTCCGGTGTGGTCGATCGGGCAGGTCACGGGGTGGCTCCAAGCGCGGGGGTCGGGGTGTAGGTCACGGGGAGGGCGGTGAGGCCGCGCAGCCAGGGCGAGGGCCGCCGGGTGAGTTCGGCGGCCGGCCCGGCGAGGTCGACGTCCGGGAGCCGGTCGAGGAGGACCTCGATGCCGGTCCGGGCGATGGCCTCGGCGACCTCCTGGGCCGGGAAGGGGCAGCGGTGTTCGCCGTGGCCGAAGGAGAAGAAGGCGTTGTTCCCGCCGGTGAGGGCGCTCGCGTCGGCGCGTACGTGCGGGTCCGCGTTGGCGGCGGCCAGGCCCAGGAGGACCAGGTCGCCGCGGCCGATGCGACGGCCGCCGAGGTGGGTGTCCCGGGTGGTCCAGCGGCCGGCGACGTTCTGGGTCGGGGTGTCCTCCCAGAGCACTTCGTTCATGGCTTCGCCGACGCTGTGCCGGCCGCCCGCCAGGGAGGCGGCGAAGCGGTCGTCGGTGAGCATCAGGCGCAGTGAGTTGCCGATCCAGTCGGCGGTGGGCTGGTGGCCGGCGGCCATCATCACCATGAGGTCCTGGGCGATCTCGTCGACGGTGAACCCGGCGGTGTTGGCCAGCATCCGCGAGGCCACGTCGGGGCCGGGTTCGGCGGCCTTGGCGGCGAGCAGCGCGTACATGGATTCGGCGAGGTGGCGCTGGCCGTCGAGGGCGCCCTCCCGGCCGTTGATCATGTCGTTCATGGCGGTGACGAGGCCGGGGCCCTGCTCGTCGGAGAAGCCGTAGATGCGGGCGAGGACGCGCAGGGGCAGGAGCATGGCGTACTCGCCGACGATGTCGCAGCTGCCCTTTCCGCAGAGCCCGTCGATGAGTTCGTCGGCGAAGCGTTCGGCGTGGCCCTTGAGTTCGAAGGGGTCGACGGATTCCAGCGCGTCGGAGATGACGGCGGCGCGTTCGCGGTGGCGTTCGCCGACGGTGTAGAGGATGGACGGCTGCTTGCGGCCGATCATCGGGAGCAGCGGCCAGTCGGCCGGGATGCTGTCCCACTGGTTCCAGAGGTCGGAGTCGCGGGAGAAGAGCTGGGGGTCGCTGGTGACCTGGTGCAGTTCGCGGTAGCCGAGGACCAGCCAGGCCGGGACGTCCCCGTCGAGGACGACCGGGGCGACGGGGCCGTGGTCGCGGCGCATCTCCCGGTACAGCTCGGCGGGGTCGCTCTGGAAGCGGGGGCCGCCGAGGTAGACGGGCTGTGGCTCGGGGGTGGTCACGGGGTGGGCTCCGGGATGGTGTGCGGGACGACGGCCGGCCGGTCGGGCCGGTGGCTGTGGAGGTGCTGGAGGTGCTCGACAAGGGAGATGAGCACCTGCTTGCTGGATTCGCGGGAGCGCGCGTCGCAGAACAGCAGGGGCACGTCGGGCGGGAGGTCGAGGGCGCCGCGGATCTGCTCGGGGGTGTGGGCGGGCCCGCCGAAGTCGTTGCAGGCGACGACGAAGGGCGTGCCGTGGTGTTCGAGGCGGTCGATGGCGTACCAGGAGTCGGCGAGCCGGCGGGTGTCGACGAGGACGACCGCGCCGAGGGTGCCGGAGAAGAGCCGGTCCCACAGGAACCAGAACCGCTCCTGGCCGGGGGCGCCGAACAGGTAGAGCACGTTGTGGGCGTCGAGGGTGATGCGGCCGAAGTCGAAGGCGACGGTGGTGGAGGACTTGGTGCCGACGCCGTGGGTGTCGTCGACCGCCTCGCCCGCCTTGGTCATCGTCTCCTCGGTGTTCAGCGGGCGGATCTCGCTGACCGAGCGGACCATGGTGGTCTTGCCCACGCCGAAGCCGCCCACGATCACGATCTTGAGGCCGTTGTCGGCGGTGCTGCTGAGGGCCGGCCGGGGCTCGCCCGGGTCAGAGGTTGCGGAGTCCAACGAGCACCTGCTCCAGGATGTCGGGGTCGGGAAGGCGGTACGTCGCGACGCGCGGGTGCCGGGCGCTGATGCGCCCGGCTGCGAGGAGGTCGGCGAGGAGGATCCGCACGATCGAGATGGGCAGGCCCAGTTCGGCCGCGACCTCCACCACCGCCGTCGGGAAGCGGCACATGCGCAGGATCGCCGCGTGCTCGGACTGGAGGCCGGGCACCGGGTCGCATTCGGCGACGATGAGGGTCACCAGGTCGAAGGCGTCGCTGCCGGAGCTGCTGCGGCCGCCGGTGAGGGTGTACAGCCGGTCCGGGGAGTCGTCCCGGCCCGGCCTGACGCGGCTCATCCCCGGGGCCGGGCGATCAGATGCTCGCTCAGCTGTTCCACCAGCTCGGACATGTTGTGGCCGACGAGGCCCGCGTCGGCGTCCTCGGCGGCGACGAGCGCGAGGTGCGCGCCCTCGCCGGCCTCGACGATGAAGAGGATCCCGCCGTAGAACTCGGCCATGGCGGAGCGGACTCCGCCGGTGCCGTCGCCGAACTCGATCGACGCCCCGTGGGACAGGCTCTGGATCCCGGCGGAGATCGCGGCGAGCTGGTCGGCCTGGTCGACGGACAGCTCGGGGGTGCGGCACAGCTTGAGGCCGTCGCGGGAGAGCACGAGGGCGTGCCGGGCGCCGGGGGTGCGCTCCAGGAGTCCTTCCAGGAGCCAGCTGAGCGTCTCGTCGGTGGTGGAGCCGGTCATGGGGTGTCGTTGCCTTCCGGGTGCGGGGGGTTCGTGGGCTGCTGCTGCGCCGGGGCCGCGTTGCCGCGTACGGCCTGGCTGAAGCTGCCGAAGCGGGCGGCGGACCGGGACGCCCCGCCGGGGGCGGCCTGGGTACGGGCCGCCTCGCTCGCGGCGTCGGGCGCGGGCCCGTGCTGGGACTGGGCGGCGGCCAGGGTCCGGCCGCGCCGCCGCTGGGGCAGTCCGCTCTCGCCGAGCACCGGGGTCGTGCCGGTGGTCTCGGAGTCGCCGGGTTCCACGGCGGTGTCGTGGACGGGCTCCGCCTCGGTCCGCGGGGCGGGTGCGGCGGCTCCGGGGTCCGTGGCGGGTACGGGTACGGGTGCGGGCGCCGGTGCGCGGCCGGGTGCGGGCGCGGGGGCGGGCTCCGGGGCCGTCAGGAGGGCCGGGGCGGGCACGGGTTCGGCCGGGGCGTGGCTGATGAGCTCTTCCGGGATCATCATCAGCGCGCCGGTGCCGCCGCGCGCGGAGGGGCGGAAGGAGACGGTCAGCCCGTGCTTGCGGGCGAGCCGGCCGACGACGGCGAGGCCGAGGCGGGTGCCGGAGAGCCCGGCGAGGTCCAGGGAGTCGGCGGTGACGGCCTGTTCGGCGCGGCGCAGCTGGACGTCGCTCATGACGAGGCCGCTGTCCTCGACGGTGATGATGACCCCGGCCGGCACCTCTTCCACGTACACGTGGACCTCGGCGGTGGGCGGTGAGAAGTTGGCGGCGTTGTCGAGGAGTTCGGCGAGGGCGTGCATGACGCCCTCGGCCGCGTGCCCGGCGACGGCGGCCTCGCTGGTGGAGTGCAGGCGGACCCGCTGGTAGCCGCCGATGCGGCCCATGGCGCCGCGCAGGATGGACTCCATGACGATGGGTCTGGCCCAGCGGCGGCCGGAACGCGCTCCGGTGAGGACGGCGATGGAGTCGGCGAGGCGGCCGGCCTGGGCGGTGCGGTGGTCGAGGTGGAGCAGGTCGCCGAGGACCTCCTCGTCGGCGTGCTTGTGCTCCATCTCCCGCAGGTCGGCCAGCATTCCGGTGGCGAGGGCCTGCATCCGGCCGGCCGCGTTGGCGGCGGCGGCCATGGCGGCGGCCCGGCCCGACCGGGCGCGGCGCAGTTCCTCGCCGAGGCGCTCGCGGGTGGCCAGCTGGGCGGCGGTGATCCGGTCGAGTTCGCCGGAGTGGGCGGTGACGAGGCGGTCGAGCTCGGCCGCGTGGGCGGTGGCGAGGTGGTGCAGTTCGGCAGCGTGGGCCGTCATCAGGTGCTCCACCTCGGCGGCGTGCTCCGTGGTGATGCGGGTGCGTTCGGCGGTGCGCGCGGCGGCGTCACGGGCGCCGTCGGCGGTCAGCCGGGCGATGTACCCGTCGCGGGCGGCGACTTCCCCGGCGAGGTGGGAGACCCGGCCGCGCAGCTGCCGGGCGGAGCGCGCCCACCAGGTGACGGCTCCGGCGGAGACGGCGAGCAGCAGCGAGCCGGAGAAGGAGTACCAGGCGAGGGGGGCTTGGACGGCCGTCGGGGCCGCGGCCACCGCCGCCGTGGACAGGGCCCCCGAGGCGGCTGCCGTGACCAGCAGGGCGAGCGCGGAGGGGCGGAGGGGGGAGGGCGACGCCGTCATCAATCAAAGCCTCAAACCGGGCGTAAATGGAAGAGAGGGTTCCTGTGGCAACGAGGCACAACTATAAGAGGATTGTTGATCGTTTAGGAAAGGTCTCGTTAAACATTACGTTGAGTAGTGCCCACTTAGGATCCTTCTGGATCGGTTTCGGGGCTATGCCATGGCATCCTGTGACGTCACCACTCGCCGGACGGAATCGGCGGACGTCCGGGGAAAACGGGGAAGGTCCATGAGGCTCTGCTTCCTGGTGGAGGAGCTCTACCGCCACGACGGCATGCCCAACGAGGTCGTCCGGCAACTGACCGCCTGGGGTCACCAGGTGGACGTGATCCGGCCGGGCGGCTCCCTGCTGCGCATGGACGCCCTGGTCCGGGCCGGCACGCACGACGCCTGGGTGCTGAAGACGGTGTCCGGCGGTCCTGGGCTCACCCTGCTGGAGGCCGCCGCCGCCACCGGGACCACCACCGTCAACGACGCCCGGGCCATCCGCGGGGTCCGGGACAAGGCGCTGGCCGCCGCCCTCGGCAGCGCCCGGGGGCTGCCGCTGCCGCCCACCTACGCCCTCGCGCGGCCCGAACTCCTGGCGGGCCTCCCGGACACCGCGTACCCGCTCGTGGTCAAGCCCGCCGACGGCAGCTCCGGGCGGGGCGTGCACCTGGTGCCCTCGCCCGACCGCCTGGCCGCGCTGCTGCCCGGGCTGGCGGGCGAGGGCGTGCTCATCGCGCAGCCCTACGTACCGAATTCCGGCACCGACCTCAAGGTGTACTGCGTCGGCGGGGAGCTGTACGCCACCGAGCGCCGCTCCCCCCTCCACCCGGACTCCCCCGTCCGCGAACGCCGCGTCCGGCTGCCCGCCGAGGTGGCGCGGATCGCCGCCCGGGTGGGCGAGGTGTACGGGCTGGACCTCTACGGGGTCGACGTGCTGCTGGGCCCCGACGGGCCGGTCGTGGTCGACGTCAACGACTTCCCGAGTTTCCGCCAGGTGCCGGACGCGGCCGCGCGGGTCGCGCGCGCCGTGCTCGACCTGGCCCGCTCGGGCGGCGACCGCCCGGCCGCCGCGCCCTGCCCGCCCGCGCGGCCGCACCCCCTGCCGCTGGCCGTACCCGCGCAGGCGGCGGGGGCGAGGGCGGGCGACGGCGCGTGAGGATCGGCCTGATCACCCCGGACGCCGGGCACCCGCTGCTGGCCGCCACCGCCGGGCTGCTGGCGCCGGAGCACGAGGTACGGGTGCTGGACCCGCGGGCCGGGGCCGCCGCGGCGGCGGCCGGGGCGCGGGCGGACGTGTACCTGCTGAAGGCGCGGACCCCCTCGGCCCTGGCCCTGGCCCGGGAACTGGAGCGGCACGGGGCGCCCGTACTGAACTCGGCGGCGGCCACCGCACGCTGCCAGGACCGCACCGGGATGGCGGAGCTGGCCCTGCGGGCCGGCCTCCCCTTCGCCGCCACCCGCACCCACGCCTCGCTGGCGGAGGTGGCCGAGCTGGCCGAGTCGGCCGGGCGCGCGGCACCGGCGCGGCCGGGGGCGGCCGCGGAGCCCGCCCGTCCGGTGGTGGTCAAGAGCCGGCACAGCCGCAAGCACGACCTGGTCGCCCGGGTCGACGGCCCCGGCGGACTGCGGGAACTGGCCGCCGCCGGCTGGGAGCGGGAGCCGGTCGTGGTGCAGCCGT
This sequence comes from Streptomyces sp. NPDC043896, assembly GCF_056435605.1. Classification (NCBI taxonomy): domain Bacteria; kingdom Bacillati; phylum Actinomycetota; class Actinomycetes; order Kitasatosporales; family Streptomycetaceae; genus Streptomyces; species Streptomyces sp. NPDC043896. Next base: position 230,609 of record NZ_JBWKEE010000002.1, on the reverse strand, counting down.
TCACCCCCAACAACGGCTGGGACCACAAGCTGTACGTGATCGGCGACCGGGTCTTCGCGGGCCTCCGGCGTTCCGAGCTCGCCGACGGGGACGGCGGGCCGGAGCGGCCGCCGGCCGCGCTGCCCGGGGGCTGGGCCGAACTGGCCCTGCGGGTGGGCGAGGTCTTCGCCCTGGACGTCTACGGCGTGGACCTCATCGCCACGGGCGGCGGCGAGCCGCTCATCGTCGACGTCAACGCCTTCCCCGGCATGCGCGGCCGGCCAGGCGCCCCGGAGGCGCTCGCGGCCCTGGCCCTGCGCCGAGCCGCCCGGTAGGCCGTGGCCCGGGCGGGAGCCGGGCAGTCGGGCGGAGCACGGCGGGTCGGCGGGGCGGTGTGCGTAGACTCGCCTCGGCGCGACCCATGACGACGAGGATTCCATGCACCCCGCCGACGAAGACCCGCAACGGCTGGACCCGGCCAGCCTCCACAACGCGAGGACGACGATCGTCCAGCTCCTCGGCCGGGCGGGGGTTCCCGCCGGTTCCGCCGAGGAGCTGATCGGGCTCGTCGAGGCCGGCGTGCTCGCCACGGCCCTCCGGCAGGTCGAGGAGGCCGCAGGGGCCGCTCCCGCGGGGAAGGGCGAACTCTACGAGTCGGGCTGGCTCGACGGCGCCCGCGCCCTCACCGGCGAACTCGGCGACATCGCCGAACGGGCACTGGGCCGGGCCGTCGGCGCCGGGACGGCGGAGAACTCCCCCGGGGCCCGGCCGCCCGTGCGCAGGATGGAGGTGGAGCGGGCGCAGGTCGCGGTGACGCCCCTCTACCTGTCCTTCAGCGCCGTCTCCGACCTCGACCCGGAGGTCTCCGAGCAGGTGCTCACCGCCGTCCTCGGGACGATGAGCCCCCGGCAGCGGGCCGGGTACGCGGGCCGGCTCACCCGGTTCGCCGACTCCCACCGTCCCGGTCTGGCCCGGCTGTACGCGGAGTACGGGCCCGGCAGCGCCATCGCGCTGCACGGCCGTTACTCCCTGCTGCACTCCCCCACGAGCCTCGCCGTGCTGGAGCGGCTCGCCGCCTCGCCGTCGGCGCTGCGCGAGGAGTGGGACGCCGCCGAGCTGCCGCCCTCGTGGCTCGACGGGCTCACCTCGACCTGGAACCCTTCGGCCTGACGGCGCCGGCCCCTACGGGAGGAAGGCCGCGACCGCGCCGCCGAAGCCGGCCGGGTCGTCCAGCCACGGGAAATGCCCCGCGCCCGGCTGGACGGTGAGCGCGGCGTCCGGGAACAGGGCGGCGTACCCGGCCATCGCGCGCGGCGGTGCCGCCACGTCGGCCTCGCCGGCCAGCAGCAGCACCGGCGCCGCCAGCCCGGCGAGGGCCTTGCGGGTGGCGTCCGGGTCGAAGGCGCCCTCGGCCCCGTACGCGGCGGCGGCCTCCTGGTTCTTCTGCCCGGCCTCGGCGGCCCGGTGGGCGCGGGCCGCGTCGTCCCAGCGGCCGTACCAGAAGGGGGCGATGGCCTCCATGGTGGCGGCCGTGCCCCGGCCCGCGACGAGTTCCTCCAGGGCCGTGTACGCCGGCTCGAACCAGGGCTCGGCGGCCCGCAGCCGGGCGGCCTCCAGCCGGTCGTCGCCGGTGACGGGGACGCCGACGGCGAAGACGCTGGGCGTGACGAGCAGCAGCCGGCCGACGCGTGCGGGGTGGCGGGCCGCGTACAGGGCGGCGAGGTTCGCTCCGGCGGAGTGCGCGAGCAGGTCGAGGGTCTCCAGGCCGAGGTGCTCGCGCAGGGCCTCGACGTCGTCGACGAGCCGGTCGCAGCGGTAGCTCGCGGGGTCCCCGGGGACCGCTGAGCCTCCGGTGCCGCGCAGGTCGAGGCGGATCAGCCGGCGGTGCGGGAAGAGGCCGTCGAGTCCCGCGAGGTAGGCCGAGTCCTGCATGGGCCCGCCGGGCAGGCAGACCAGCGGGGTCCCCTCCCCGCTGGTGTGGCAGGCGAGGCGGGTTCCGTCGTTGCTGGAGAAGGTGATCACGGTGGGGACCATGTCAGGCGCGTTCGGGCAGGTCAAGCGGGTTTTCCCGGCCGTGGGTCCGGGACGGCCGGCGGCCGCGCGCGGCGAGGAGGACGGCGGTGGCCGCCGCGGCCGCCAGGACGCCGCCGACCGTCAGCAGCCAGACCGGGACACCGCCCGCCGTGAGCAGTTCGTCGTGGTGGACCACCCGCCGGTACGGGGTGTCCTCGGCCGCGGCGCGCAGTTCGTGGTCCCCGTCGATGCGGGACGGGTCCGGGAAGCGCTGCTCGATCGCGGTCAGGAAGACCGGCTTGCCGCCGGTGAGCCCGCCGAGCGCGCCCCGCGGTTCGACCGTCCCGGCGAAGGTCACCTCGGGCGTGGCCCCGCCGATCGCGGAGCCGGGCTCCATCCGGTGGCCGGCGAGGACGTACAGGCCGAGGGACTGCGGGGTCCGGGCCAGCCGGGAGAGCCGCATCGGGTAGACCAGGCGGGCGCTGTCGAAGCGGATGCGCAGCGGGTCGAGTTCGCCGCGCAGGGTGCGGCCCGGCTCGCGGGGGGCGAGGCGTACGGCGACGTACTCCCACTTCTGGTCGACGTACGGCTTCAGTTCGCCTGCCAGCCGGTCGGGGAGCTCGAAGCCGTTGTCCTCCAGCCAGGTGCGCAGGGCCCCGGGGTCGGTGGCGGTCAGCCGGGCCACGTCGAAGTCACCGAGCCGCTCGCGGCCGACCACGCCCACGGGTTCACCGGCGCCGGCGCCGGGCGGGGCGGCGCCCGCGGTGTCCCGGCCGCCGGAGGAGAAGGGCCAGTCGCGGTCGCGCGGCCAGAAGTAGGTCCGCGTCCGGTGCTCGGGGCGGGTGAGCTCGGTCAGCTCGCGGAAGAGGGCGGGGTCGCCGAGTTCCACCGAGGCCCGGCCCGGGACCGGCATGATCCAGGCGGCGCGGCGGGCGTCGCCGCCGACGGTGAAGCGCATCACGATCTCTTCGGTCCGGCCGTCCCAGCGCACGACGGAGCTCTCCCGGTCGACGCCGATCCGGGAGGACCCGTCGGGCACCATCGCCCCGCAGCCGCACGCGTGGGCGGGGCTGATCAGCGCGCCGAGCTGGGTCGCGAGCAGGGCGAACAACAGTGCCAGGGTCCTTCTCTTCGTCCACACGGGGTCTCAGACGTGGCTGCCCGCCGACCGGTTCCGCCCGCTGCCGCCGGGCGGTCGGTCCGGCCGTCCGGCCCGCGGACAGCCTCCTCGACCGGGCCCGCACCCCGCTCCCATACTTGGGCCTCATGAGAGGGAAGGAACCGCCGCGCACCAGCCCGCTGGTGCCCGAAGCCGTGCGGGAGACGATCGCGCGGTACGACTGGGAGTCCGTCGTCTGCGGCTGCGGCCGCTCGGCGGGGCACCTCGAAGCCACCCTGTGGGACGCGGCCGAGGGGCACCCGGCGGCCTACCACGCGCTGGAGGGGCACGTCTTCGCCCGGTCGCGGCTGTGGCCCCCGGCCCCGGCCGCCTGCGCGGTGCTGATGGCCGTCTGGTCGGCGGGGCCGCCCCGGCTGGCGACCCGCGAGGCGCTGCTGTGGACGCTGCTGGCGCTGCTGAACTCGGAGGACGACGGGACCCCGTACGAGGCGGGGCTGTACGGGCAGTGCGCCGCCCACGTCCGGGCCGGCCTGCCGCTGCTGCGCGGGGGCAGGGCGGGCCGGCCCGGTTCGGTGTCGGCCGCCTACGCCGAGGGGATCGCGGACCTCATCGCGCTGTGCGCCTGATCCGCGTCGCGGCGGGCGCCTGATCCGCGTCGCGCCGTGCGCCTGATCCGCGTCGCCCCGTGCGCCCCTGCGCCCGGCCCCGGTCGCCGCGCACGCCCAGGCCTCATCCCGCCGTGCGCCCGAGGCCGCCCAGCAGGGCCGGGGTGACCTCCTCCAGGGAGGCGGCGAAGGTCCGGGCCGGCGAGGAGGGCACGCCGAGCAGCGAGGGGACGACCAGGACCGGGCAGCCGGCGGCCTCGGCGGAGGCGGCGCCGTCCGGGGAGTCCTCCACCGCGACGCACTCCCCCGGCGCGCGTCCCAGGCGTTCGGCGGCTGCCCGGTAGGGGTCGGGGTGCGGCTTCGTGCGTGCCGTGTCGTCCGCCGAGAGGGTGAACGCGAAGGGGACCTGGGCCAGGGCGCCCGTCACGACCTGGTCGACGACCAGCCGGGGCGAGGCGCTGACCAGGGCGAAGGGCACGCCCTCGGCCTCCAGGGCGGCGAGCAGCCGGAGGGCTCCGGGGCGGACGGGGGCCCCGGCGGCGACCCGGCGGAAGAAGCCCTCGGTGAGTTCGGCGGCCACGGCGTCGGCCGTTCCGGCGCGGGCGGCCCGTACGAGGTGGGCGGCGGTGTCGGCGACGGCGCGGCCGACGACCTCGGGTGCGTCGGCCGGTCCGAGCGTGTGGCCGAGCCGGGCGGCGGTCTCCTCGGTGGTCCGCCACCACAGCGCCTCGGTGTCGACGAGGGTGCCGTCCATGTCGAAGAGGACGGCGGCCGGTGCGCTCACGCGGTCCCCGCCTCGACGAGGACGGGCCGTTCGGCCGGGCGTACGCGGGCCCGCGTGCCGGGCGCCAGCTCCGCGGCCTCGCGGGAGGGCAGGTCGGCCTTGACCCGGGTGCCGCCGGGCAGTTCCAGGTGGAGGCGGGTGACGGCGCCGGAGAAGGAGGCCGACAGGACGGTGGCCTCGCCGTCGGGATCGGCGGCCACGGTGAGGTTCTCGGGGCGGACCAGCACCCGTACCCCGGAGGTGGCGGGGGCGGGGCCGTCCACGGGCAGCCGGACGCCCGCGACCTCGACCCGGCCGGTGCCGGTGAGCCGGCCCGGCAGCCGGTTCATGGTGCCGACGAAATCGGCGACGAAGGGCGTGGAGGGCCGTTCGTAGAGTTCGGCGGGGGCGGCGCACTGCTCCAGCTTCCCGGCGTTCAGCACGGCGACCCGGTCGGCCATGGACAGGGCCTCCTCCTGGTCGTGGGTGACGAAGACGGTGGTGATGCCGAGGGAGAGCTGGAGCCGGCGGATCTCCTCGCGCAGGTTGGACCGTACCTTGGCGTCCAGGGCGGAGAGCGGCTCGTCCAGGAGCAGGACGCGCGGGCGCAGGGCCAGGGCGCGGGCGAGCGCGACGCGCTGCTGCTGGCCGCCGGACATCTGGTGCGGGTAGCGGTCGCCGTGTTCGGGGAGGCCGACCAGGTCCAGGAGTTCGGCGGCGCGTTCGCGGCGGCGGGCCGCGGGGACCTTGCGGACGCGCAGGCCGAAGGCCACGTTCTCGCGGGCGTTGAGGTTGGGGAAGAGGCTGTACGACTGGAAGACCATCCCGGCGTCGCGGCGGTTGGCCGGGACCCGGGTGATGTCCTCTCCGTCGACCAGGACCTCGCCGGAGTCGGGCTGTTCGAAGCCGGCGAGCACGCGCAGGGCGGTGGTCTTGCCGCAGCCGGACGGGCCGAGCAGGGCGAGGAGTTCGCCGGGTTCGACGGTGAGGTCGAGGCCGTCGAGGGCGACGGTGGGACCGAAGGCCCGGCGCAGCCCGCGGAATTCGACGCGGGCGCCCCCGGCGGGGGCGGATCCGGCCGGTTCGGACCCGGCGGGGCCGGCGGGCTTCCTGGCCGCGGGAACGGTGGTGGACATGTGGGTCAGTGCTCCTTGCGGGAGGTGGCGGGTGCGGACGCCGTGGTGGACGGGGTGGTTCCGGCCCGTGAGAGGGCGAGCAGCAGCAGCCAGGTGATGAGGAGGCTGAGGATGGAGACGGCCACCGACATCCGGGCCTGGGATCCGGAGATGGAGACGATCCACACCGCGAAGGGCCTGAAGCCGAGCAGCGAGGCGATGGTGAACTCGCCGAGGACCAGCGCCAGGGTGAGGAAGGAGGCCCCGGCGAGCGAGGCCCGCAGGTTGGGCAGGAGCACGCGCAGGACGACGTGGGGCCAGCTCGCGCCGCAGCTGCGGGCGGCCTCGACCAGGGTGGGAACGTCGACGGCGCGCAGGCCCGCGTCGAGGGAGCGGTGGACGAAGGGCAGGGCCAGGACCGTGTAGGCGAGGACCAGGACGACGGGGAACTTCTCGTTCTGCACGGCCAGGAAGGTCTGGTAGAGCGGGGTCCGCGACAGGTGTTCGGGTCCCCAGCGCAGCACGGTGGTGATGCCGGTGACCAGGGCGATGGGCGGCACCACCAGCGGCAGCGTGCACATGACCTCCACCACGGGCCGCAGCCTCGGCGAGCCGATCCGTACGGCGACCAGCGCGGGCACGGCGAGCAGCAGGCACAGCGCGATGGTGGCGGCGGCGAGGCCGAGCGAGAGGAGGAGGCTCTCGCTGAATCCGTCGGCGCCGAGCAGCCGGGTGTAGGCCTCGAAGGTGACGCCCTGCCCGGGGACGTGGACGGTGAAGACGAAGGAGGCGATGAGCGGGAGCAGGAAGTACGCGCCGGCGAGGGCGAGTACGGCTCCGCGCCAGACCCGGGGCCGGGGGCGGCGGGCCCTCGCCGCGGCTGCCGGGCGGGGAGGCGGGGCGGTTTCGGTCATCGCAGCCATCGGGCGCTCCGTCGCTGGAGGGGCAGGTAGACCGCCATGACCAGGCCGGCGATCACGGTCATGTCGAGGCCGAGGGCGAGCGCCACGTTCTCCTGGCCGGTGAGCACGTTGCCGGAGAGGGCGTCGGCGATCTTCAGGGTCACCAGGGGGACGGAGCCGCCGACGAGGGCCGCCGCGGTCGCGTGGGCGGCGAAGGCGGTCCCGAAGAGCAGGACGAACCCGCCGAGGAGGGTGGGCGCGAGGACGGGCAGGCCGACGTGGCGCCAGAACTGCCATCCGCTCGCACCGTTGTTCTGGGCGGCCTCGCGCCACTGCGGGCGCAGCCCGTCGAGCGCGGGGACGGTCACGAGCACCATCAGGGGGATGAGGAAGTACAGGTAGACCACGGTGAGGCCGGTGAAGGAGTACAGGTCCCAGCCGAGGCCGGTGAGGTCGGCGAGCCGGGTGACGACCCCGGAGATCCCGGCGGTGGCGATGAACGCGAAGGCGAGCGGCACGCCGCCGAAGTTGGCGAGGACGCCGGAGGCGGTCAGGGCCGCCGAGCGCAGGGCGGTGGAGCGGGAGGTGGCGAGGGCCTGTGCGATCAGGACGCCGAGGACCGAGCCGAGCAGTGCCGTCAGGGCGGAGAGCTGGACGCTGCCGGTGAGCGAGCCGAGGTAGGGGCCCTGGAGGGAGCGTGCGAGGTGCTCGCCGGTGACGTGGGTGGCGCCAGTGGCCGGGTCGGTGCGGGTGACCGCGCCGAAGGCGATGGCGCCGAGCGGGAGTCCGAAGCAGAGGCCGGTGAAGGCGAGGAGGGGGAGGGCGGCGAGCCAGGTGCGCGGGCCGCGCCGCCGGCGGCGGTCGCCGCCGGCGGTCCCCGTCCAGTGAGGGGTGGTGGTGGGGGCGGACATCAGCTGAGGGCCTTGTCCCACTTCTCGGCGAGGGTGGCCTTGGCCTTGTCGAGTTCGGCGGAGGCCGGGAAGGAGGGGGTGCCCTGGACCTGCGGGAGCTTGGCCACGGCGGCCTTGTCGGCGGTGCCGTCCTGGGTCATGCCGGGGAGCAGGACCGGGCGGGCGTACCCCTTGAGCCAGATGTTCTGGCCCTCGGTGCTGTAGAGGAACTCCATCCACAGGCGGGCGGCCGCCGGGTGGGGGGCGTCCTTGTTGATGGCCTGGGAGTAGTACTGGGCGTAGACGCCGTCGGCGGGGACGATGGTCTTCCAGTCGACTCCCTTGCCCTTGAACTGCTCGGCGTAGCCGGCGTTGAGGTAGTCCCAGTCGATCGAGATGGGGGTCTCGCCCTTCTCGACGGTGGCCGGGGTGGACTCGACGGGGATGAAGTTGCCGCTCTTGCGCAGCTGTCCGAAGAAGTCGATGCCGGGCTGGATGTCGGCGAAGGAGCCCTTGTTGGCGAGGGCGGCCGCGTAGACGCCGCCGAAGGCGGAGCCGGACTTGGTCGGGTTGCCGTTGAGGGCGACCTTGCCCTTGTACTCGGGCTTGAGCAGGTCGGCGAAGGTCTGCGGGCAGACGGGGATCTTCGCCGCGTCGCAGCCGATGGAGACGTAGCCGCCGTAGTCGTTGTACCAGCGGCCGTCCGCGTCCTTCTGGGAGGCGGGGATCTTCTCCCAGGCGGTGACCTTGTAGGGGGCGAAGAGGTTCTCGGCGGCTCCGCTGCGGGCGAAGGCGATGCCGAGGTCGAGGACGTCGGGGGCGCGGTCCTGGCCCTTGCGGGTCTTCACGGCGGCGATCTCGTCGGAGCTGGAGGCGTCCGGGTTCTCGCTGGAGATCTTGATCTTCGGGTACTTGGCCTGGAAGGCCTTCAGCATCTCGCCGTAGTTCGCCCAGTCCGGGGGCAGCGCGATGACGTTGAGCTCGCCCTCCTTCTCGGCGGCCGCGACGAGGGCCTCCATGCCGCCGAGGTCGGCGACGGAGGTGGCGGTGCCGGGCTGGCCCTTGGCCTTGCCGTCGGCCGCGCCGGCGGCGGGCTGGTCGGGGGCGGCGCCGCACGCGCTGAGCGTGGTGAGGACGGCGGCGCCGAGCAGGACGGCCGCACCGCGACGGGCGGGGGAACGGAACACGGTCTCTCCCGGAGACTAAGGGGGCTTCACCTGTCAGGCGTCGATGGGGCTTCACCTGTCGGGCATCACTTGTCTGAACAAGTTGGCTCCAGTTCGCCCGGGTCCCCTGTACGGGCGGTGAACGGCGGCTGGACCGCGGAGCACGGCTCGACGAAAACACGAGAATGGCCGGAAGGAGTCGTGACAGAGCCTGCTGGAATGATCACGGGCGGCGTTCGTCCGCCGGCGGGCGCACCATGGTGCCCGGGCGCGCGGCGCCCGTCGGGACAGGGGCATCAGGGGGCGAACGCCATGAGAACGGTCCGGTATCTGGAGATCGCGGAGGCGCTGCGCGCGGCGATCCTGTCCGGGGAGTACCCGGTGGGCGCCCGGCTGCCCTCGGAGAGCGATCTCGCCGCCCGGTGGTCCGCTTCGCGCGGCACCGTCCGCCAGGCCGTCGCGACCCTCGCCGCCGAGGGGCTGGTCGGTTCCAGCCAGGGCGCGCGCAGGATCGTCCTGCGCCACGAACGCCGGCACGGCTTCGGCGAGCTGAACAGCTTCGCGCAGTGGGCCGAGGGGGTCGGCCACCAGGCCCGCAGCCGCTTCCTGTCGCGCACCCGGCGCCCCGCGACGGCCGAGGAGGCGGAGCGGCTGGCGCTGGCGCCGGGCACGGAGGTGCTGGCCGTACTGCGGCTGCGGCTGCTCGACGGGGAACCCACGATGGTGGAGCGCACCGCGTACGCCGACTGGGTCGCGGCGGCCGTCGAGGCCCTGCCGGAGGACTGCCGCTCGGTGATGGACAGCCTGGCGGCGGACTCCGGGATCGTGGCCCAGTACGGCGAGCACCTCATCGACGCGCTGGCGGCGGGCAGCGAGGACGCGCGGCTGCTGGAGATCCGCCGCGGCAGCCCGCTGCTGCGGCAACGGCACGTCTCGGCCACCCGCACGGGCCGCCCGATCGAGTGGTCCGACGACCGCTACCGCGCGGGAAGCGTCACTTTCAGTGTGAGCAACTCGGCAGTAGCAACCCCGCTGGAACGACACCCCGCCGGCGGGGACCGCTGAACGCCCCCGGCGGAGCGGCCCGGGCCGCGGGCGTGTGTCCCGGGCTGCCGGTGCGGAACTCCTGACAGGGCGCGGTCGCGCGTAGGAGGATGTCCCCGGCCGGGCCGGGGCAACGGCCGGGCGCCGAAGGGGGGATGGCGTGGCGGAGTACCTCGTCCGGGAAGGGCGCTGGGCGCTGTGGCTGGTCTGCGGCTGCTATCTGGTGGTCGTGTACATCACCAGCCGGGGCCTGATCGCCGCCCCCCGGTACCGCCTGCTCCAGGCGCGCATCCACGACTGCCGCGCCCGGATCGACGTGTGCGCGGCCGGGCCGGCGCAGGGGTCCGCCGCGCTCGCGGCGGTCACCGGCCGGCTGGACCGGCTGGAGAGGAACGGCCAGGTGGCGTGGCGGCTGCTGCCCCGGCGCTGGGTCGTCGCCATCCCGCTGTCCAAACTCGCCTCCGCCTGGCGGGTGCTGCACGAGGCCGAGAGCCAGCTGCTGCGGCTGGAGGGCCCCGAGGAGATCACCCTGCGCAGCCGCGCGCTGCGGCTGCGGCTCGCCTCCGACCAGGACCCGGCGAACGACCGGCTCGCGGCGGAACTCACCGCCCACGGCGGCGACCCGGCCGCCGAGCGGGCCCTGCTGATCGCCGTCACCGAACAGCTGGCCTGGCAGGAGGACGGCGAGTTCGAGAGGGAGTACGAGCTCCAGCGGATCGCGCTGTGGCTGGCCCTCATCGGCCTCGGCGCGGTGCTGCTGATCGGCCTGGTGCTGGACCACCGCCTGTCGCTGCTCCTCGGCGGGCTGGGCGGGTTCCTGTCGCCGCTGATCGGTGTGATGCGCGCGCAGCGGCCCGCCTCCTGGGGCGTCCTCGTGCTGGCGCCGGTCGGCGGGGCGCTGGCCGCACCGGGCGGGCTGCTGCTGGTGCGGATGCTCGCCGACCCCGAGCTGAACCTGCTGGGCCAGGTGTTCCTGGACAACTCCTGGGGCGCGCCCGCCCGGCCGGTCTCCCTGGCGATCGCCCTCCTGTTCGGCTTCTCGGGCACCCTGTTCTCGCGCCTCGCCCTCGCGGCCACCGGGCAGCTGATGCCGGTCGCGGGCCGCGGCACGCCGCGCACCGCGCTCCCGGCCCGGACACCGCCCGCGACGCCCGCCCCGAGGGGGCAGGGGAGCCGGGTGTAAGGCCCTGCCGTCACATCGGTGGGAGCCGGGGGCCCGGCCGAGTAGCATCCCCGGATGTTCACGACGATCAGGGGTCTGACCCCCGAGGCCGGGCGGACCGACACCGCCGGCCTGCGCGCCCACGACGCCGACGCCCTCGCGCGGTGCGCGGTGGACGGCTCACAGCCGTGGTGGCGCCGCAAGGCCTGCGTACAGGCGCTGGCCGGACGGGTGCCCGAGCGGCGGGTGGCGCGGCTGATCGGCTGCCTCCAGGACACCGGTGACGTGAACGAGGTGCGCATCGCCCTGCTGGAGCTCCTCGCCGACCGCTCCGAGCTGCTGCCGTGGCTACGCCACGAGGACCGGGAGCGGGACGACACGTACGGCATGGCCGAGGCGTTCCTGAAGGCGCGCGGGGCGCTCGGCGACCTCACCGCGGCGGGGCCCCTGGCCACGCTCGCCTTCAGCCCGTGGCGCCACCGGCGGGAGACGGGCGAGGCCGGGCTGGAGGAACTGGCCTCCCGGTACGGGGAAGCGGCCGTGGCGGCCGGACTGGGCGGCACCCGGCCCGAGGACCGCTGGTTCGGGATCCGGATGCGGGATCGCGCCGGGGAGGACGTCCTCGACGCGCTCGCCGACCCCGACCGGACCGTCGCGTACCGCGCCCAGGCGCTCCTGGCCGACCCCGGCCCGCTGCACGGCTACCTCGCCCGGGTTCCGGACGAGGAGGCGAGGGTGTGGGCCGTGTTCGCGCTGCACCGGCTGACGGGTGACACCGCCGGGGCCCGGCGGTCGTACGAGGCGCTGGGACGGCCCCGCGTGGAGGTGGCCGGCCTGGACGAGGAGCTGCGTACGGCCATCGTCCACGAGTACGGGGCGTGGGCGGAGGAGGCGAGCGATCCGCGGTGGCGGGTCGAGGCCCTGTGCGCGGAACCACCGCCGGAGCCCGGTCCCGACGCCGAGGCCGAGCGCGCCGAGGGGTTGTCGCGGGCCACGGCCGCGCTCACCGCCGCGGGCCTCTCGCCGCGTCCGCCGGTCTCCTGCGGGGAGGCACACCGGCAGGGCGGCGGCACGTACGACGTGATCGGCTACGGGAAGGACGGCGCCGAGGTCCACGTCAGTACGCTCGGCCCGTTCGCCGCCGCCCACGGCGACGACCCGGCGGTCCGCCTGGCCCTCGAAACGGCCGGCTTCCGCTGGATCGACGAGGCCGTCGGCTCGATCACGGTCACCGGGCTCGGGGTCTACTACTTCGGCGGCCGCGCCCCCTTGGACGTCCGTACCCTGCTGTTCTACTGGCAGGACTAGGCACCTCGTCACGTTGCCGTCGCAGCCCGCAGGGCGGCCGGCGTGACCCGCGAGGAGCCGGTCTACAGCCGGCGCAGGCGGCGCAGGGCGGAGGCCGCCGCGAGGCGGGCGGCGCGGGCCGCCCGGTCGGCTTCGCGGTGGCGGGCCTCCGCTTCGGTCACCGCCTGGTACGCCAGGTCCCGCGCGGTCCGCGCCCGGTCGGCCTCCCCCAGCAGCCGGGCGAGCGCCTCGTCGGCCTCTGCGGCGCGGGCCACGGCGTGCCGGCGGGCCTCCTCGGCCGTGCGCAGCTCCTCCTCGCGGGCGGTGACGGCCCACGCCGCGTCCTGGGCGGCGGTCCGGGCCGCCTCGGTCCGGGCCGCGCGGGCCGGGTCGGCGGGCTCCGGCGGCGCCGCCGGTTCCGGCCCGGCCGCCGGCTCCGCCTCGGGTTCCGGTGCCGGTTCCGGTTCCGTGGCCGGCGGCGGTACCGCGTCCGGGTCGGCCGCCGGGAACCCCGAGGCCTGCGCGGGAGCCCGTACGAGCCGTCCCGAGGCCCACTGCCGGGCCGCCTCCGGATCGGCGAGAACCGCGTGCAGGATCCCCTCCAGCTCGCGCACCACCGTCTCCGAGACCGGGGTTCCCGCCTCCTCCGCCAGCCGGGCGGCCTCCCGGGCCAGGGCGCCGATCACCACGTGCTGCTGGTGGGACAGGTCCCTCAGCCGCTCCCCGTCCAGGGACCGGTGGGCCGCCCGCAGGGTCTGCCCGAGCTGGAGGAACTGGGCCGTCTCGTCGGGCTTCGCCCGTACCAGCGCGTTGGACGCCCAGGCCGCGAGCGTCGGCCGGCGCAGCGCCGCGATCCGCTTCGCCGCCGCCGGGTCCCCGGCCCGCCTCACCCGCGCCGCGGCCTCGTCCCGCGCGGCCGTGAACCCCGCGGGGTGCGGCACGTACAGCGCGTCGACGATCACGTCCAGATCCAGTTCCGCTTCGGCATCCACGCGCCCCACTGTCCGCCATGGCCGCCCGCCCGGGGCGGCCGCGCCCCACGGCCACGCGGGTGAATGGCGGCCGGGCGCCGGTTCCCGCCCCGGGCGCGGCCCGTTGGAGGGGCGTGAACGGCCCGCCGCTCCCCCGCATCCGCTCCACGGTCCGCGACGGCGTCCTCTCCGTCAGCCTGGCCGGGGAGTTCGACCACTACAGCTGCGCCCCGCTGCGCACCGTCCTCGACGGGGCCGCCGGCCTCGGCGTCCGGCACCTCGTCCTCGACGCGTCGGAGGTCGCCTTCTGCGATTCGGCCCTCCTCGACGTCCTGGACCGGTGGTCCCGCGGCGGCCGGCGCTGGCAACTGGCCGCCGCCTCGCGCTCCGTGCGGCTGCTCCTGGACCTGTGGGCACAAGTACGGGCTCCGCTGCCGCCCGCGGACGGGCCCGTCAGACCGGCTCGACGACCCGGCCGTCGCGCAACTCGACCACCCGGTCGGCGAGTTCCATCAGCTGCGGATCGTGGGTGGCGACCAGGACCGTGACCCCCTCGCTGCGCACCACCGCGCGCAGCAGCCGCATGATGGACCGGCCCGTCTCGGAGTCCAGCTGGCCGGTGGGCTCGTCGGCGATGATCAGCGCGGGTTCGTTGGCCAGGGCCCGGGCCAGGGCCACGCGCTGCTGCTGACCGCCGGAGAGCTCCCCGGGCCGCTGTTCGGCGTGGTCGGCGAGGCCGACCAGGGCCAGCAGGGTGCGGACGCGTTCCTCGCGCTGCCGCGGCGGCACCTTGCGCATGCGCATCGGGACGCCGACGTTCTCGGCGGCGGTGAGCACCGGGATCAGCCCGAACGACTGGAAGACGAAGCCGATCCGGTCGCGGCGCAGCGCGAGCAGGCCGCCCTCGTCCAGGGTGGACAGGTCGGTTCCGTCGAGTTCGACGGTGCCGCCGCTCGGGGTGTCGAGGCCGCCGACCAGGTTCAGCAGGGTGGTCTTGCCGGAGCCCGAGCGGCCCTTGAGTGCGGTGAGTTCGCCGCGCCCGACCTCGAACGAGACCCCGCGCAGGGCGTGTACGGCGTTGGCTCCGGTGCCGAAGCTCTTGCGCAGGTCGCGCACCGCCATCATGGGCACCGCCGTATCCGCCGCCGTATCCGCCGCCGGGGCCGGGGTGTGCCCGTCGGGCCGGCGATCCGGTTGCTGCGTCATTGGTGAACTCCCCCTCGGCCGGCGCTGTTCGCTACCTTCGCGACCGAATTTGCTCATCTGTCACATCAATCACGCAAGTCCCTTCCTCTCATGGACCGGATCTGACAGCATCGTCCGCTATCCGGTGCCCCAGGTCCGGTTCGGGGGAAGGAAACAGGCACATGATCGGCTTCGTCGTGCGCCGGCTGCGCGGCCGGCTGCCGCTCGCCGCCGCCGTCGTCCTCACCGCGCTCATCACCACGACCACGCTGACCGCGCTGCTGGCCTTCACCCGCGGCGTCGGGGACGCCGGCCTGCGGCAGGCGCTGACGGGGCCCGGCGGAAGGTCGAGTACCGCCGTCGTCCTCACCGGCGAGCACGCGCTGGCCGCCCGCGCCGCCGACGACGCCGCCGTACGGGGCTACGCGGACGGGCTGTTCGGGAGCGTGCCCGTGGTGGCCGAGAGCGTGGCGCGCAGCCGCTCGTACGGGCTGCCTGGCCCCCGCTCCCCCGGCAAGGAGCCGGACCTGACCCTGCTCGCCGCCCTCGACCACGACCGCGCACGCCTCCTCGCCGGCCAGTGGCCCGAGGCCGTCGGGGACCGCCCCGGGCGCGTCCCGGCGGCCGTCCCCGAGGCCGCGCTGAACCGCCTCGGGCTCACCGCGCAGGCCCTGCCGGCCGAGGTCCGGCTGGAGGACCGCCACGGCGGCGCGCCGCTGACCGTGCTCGTCACCGGGGTCTACCGGGCGGCCGAGCCGGAGTCCCCGTACTGGCGGCTCGATCCGCTCGGCGGGCGCGAGGTCCAGGTCGGCTCCTTCACCAGCTACGGCCCGCTGCTCGTGCACGACTCCGCCTTCACGGCCGGCGCCCTGGTCCAGAACAGCCGCGCCACCCTGCTGACCCCCGACTTCCGCGCGGCCCGTACCGCCGACCTCGACCGCCTGCGTCCCCTGGCCCCCGAGTCCGGTACGAAGGGCCCCGCCGGGCTCACCGTCACCACCGGCCTGCGGGAGTTCACCGCGGCCCTGGAGACGGGGCAGCGGGTGGCCCGGTCCACCCTGCTGGTCGGGGCGCTCCAGCTGGCCGTCCTCGCCGGGGCCGCCCTGCTGCTCGTCGCCCGCCTGCTGACCGAGCGCCAGGAACCCGAACGCGTCCTGCTCACCGCGCGCGGCGCCTCCCGCCGCCGGCTCGGCGCGCTGTCGGCGGCCGAGGCGCTGCTGCTGGCCCTGCCCTCGGCGGTGCTGGCGCCGCTGCTCACCCCGCCGCTGCTGCGCCTGGCGGGCCGTTACGGCACACCGGTCGGGACCGGGGACGCCCGGCTGCTGTGGCCGGCCGCGGCGGGCTGCGCGCTCGTCTGCGTCCTGCTGGTCTGCCTGCCCGCCGTGCTCCGCGGGGCCGCCGCGGCCGTGCTGCGGCGGGCCGGGCGCCGGGCGGCCGTGGTGTCGGGCGCGGCGCGTTCCGGACTGGACCTCGCGGTGGTGGCGCTGGCCGTCCTCGCGTACCGGCAGCTCGACCGCTACAGCGGCGGCGGGCCGGCCGGCGGCGGGCTCGGCGTCGACCCGGTCCTGGTGGCGGCACCCACCCTGGCCCTGTGCGCGGGCACCCTCCTGGTGCTGCGGCTGCTGCCGTTCGCGGCCCGGCTCGGGGGCCGGATCGCCGCCCGGGGCCGCGGCCTCGGCCCGGCGCTCGTGGGCTGGCAGCTCGCCCGGCGGCCCGGCCGGGCCACCGGACCGGTCCTGCTGCTGGTGCTCTCGGTGTCCAGCGGGACCCTCGCCCTCGGCCAGCACACCGCCTGGTCCGCCTCGCAGCGCGACCAGGCGGAGTTCACCACCGCCGGGGGCCTGCGCGTCACCGGCGGCGAGCTGCCCGCCCTCGGCCGGGGCGGCCGGTACGCGTCCCTGCCGGGCGGCGGCCGGGCGATCCCGGTGGTGCGCTCCGCCCACGGGCTGCCGGGCGGAGCCGACGGGGAACTCCTCGCGCTGGACGCCGCCGCCGTCGCACGGCGGGTCCCGCTGCGGGCCGACCTGCGGGACGGGCGGCCGATGGAGGAGCTGTTCGCCCCGCTGGCGGTGGACGCGCCGGGCAGTGCCGGCATCGTGCTGCCCGGGCGGCCGCAGCGGATCGACGTCGACGTGTCGGTACGGGCCTTCGGCGCGAGCGGCGGCGCCCGGCTGGGCGTACTGCTGCGCGACCGGTTCGGGCTGACCTACCGGGCACCGCTGGAGAACCTGCCGGAGAACGGCGAGCACACCTTCTCCGTGGACGTCGCCGCGCTGGCCGGGGCCCCGCTCGGGGCGGCGGCCGAACCCCTGTCCCTCACCGGTCTCACCCTGTCGTACGGGGCCCGGAACAACTGGTTCGGCATGCCGGAGGACAGTGCCCCCGTCGACGCGGAGGTGGCGCTGCGCCGGGTGTCGGTCACGGAGACGGCGGGCGGCGCCGCCGTTCCCGTCCAGGCCGCCGCGCCCGCCTGGAACCTGGTGTCCCCGGCCCTGGTCGCGGACACCCCGGCGGCCCGGCTGCTGCCGGCCGACGGGGCGCTGATGCGGCTGCGGTACGCGGGCTCCCCGGTGGGCGGCCACGACCTCGTCCTCACCGCCGGCGGGGCGGCCGCCGCCGAGCTGCCGGGCGTCGCCACCCGCGCCTATCTGGCCGCCGTCGGGGCCGGGGTCGGCGACCGGATCCCGGTGCTGCTCGGCTCGGCCACCGTCCCGGTACGGGTCACCGCCGCCGTCGGAGCCCTGCCGGCGTCCGGTGACCGGGCGGTGGCCGTCGACCTCGCCACCGCCGGGCGGCTGCTCGCGGCCACCGACGGGCGGGCCCTGCCCGGCGCCGACGAGTGGTGGCTGCCCGCGGCCTCCGCCTCGGACCCCGCGCCGGCCCGGGCCGCCGCCGGACTGCGCGCGGGGGCCGGCTCCCACCGGGTGCTGCTGCGCGAGGAGGTGGCCGCCGGCCTGCTGGACGATCCGCTGAGCGCGGGACCCCGTGTCGCGCTGGCCGCCCTCGCCGTGTCCTGCGCGGTCCTCGCCGCCATCGGGTTCGCCGCCGCCTCGGCGGCGGCCGGGCGCGGGCGTTCCCGGGAGTCCGCCGTCCTGCTGGCCCTCGGGGCGCCCCGGCGGGGCCTGGCCCGGGCGGCCGCCGCCGAAGGGCTCGTCCTGGTCGCCCTCGGGACGGCGGTCGGCCTGGCGGTGGGCACGGCCATCGTCCACCTGACGGTGCCGCTGATGGTGCTCACCCCGGCCGCGCGGCGCCCGGTGCCGGAGGTCCTGGTGGACCTGCCCGGCGCGCGGACCCTGCTGCTGGCCGCCGCCATCGCCGCTGTGCCGCTGCTGTCCGCGGTGCTCGGCGGGCGGGGCGGCCGCGCGTCCCGGGGCGCCGCCGCCCGCCTGCGCCACGTGGAGGAGACATGACCGGCCCGGCCACCGGCTCCCGCACCACCGCGCCCCGGGGCCGCGGCGGGCCCGGCTGGGTGCGGACGCGGCTGCGCGCCGCTCCCCTGGCCACGCTCCTGACGGCGGTGCTCGTCTTCGTCTCGGTCCTGCTGGCCACCGCGCTGCCGCGCGCCCTCGACCGGGGCGCCGACCGGGCCCTGCGCGCCCATCTGGCCGAACAGGGCCCCGCCGCGACCAGCCTGGTCGCCACCGCCCGGACCGCCGAGAGCCGGCGGAGCGGGGACCTCGCCGGCTTCCTGGACTCCTCGCTGGCCGCCCTGCGCTCCGCCGTCGGGCCGGGATACCGCCTGGCGGACTCCGGCCCCGTGTACGGGGTGCGGGCGAAGGACCCGCGCTCGCTGACGGGCCCCGGGCTCGTCCGTCCGTCGGACATCGCGCCCAATCTGGACCTGCTGCACCTGCCCCAGATCGCCTCCCACAGCCGGCTGGTGGAGGGGCGCTGGCCGTCCGGTGGCGGGGAGGGAACCGTCCCGGTCGTCCTGTCCAAGAGCGCCGCCGACACCATCGGCGCCAAGGTCGGTTCGGTCCTGGAGGGCTCCTCGGGCATCGCCGCGCCGATGGGCGTCGAGGTCGTCGGCCTGTTCGCCCCGGCCGACCCCGCCGAGGACTACTGGAGCGACACCGGCGACACCTGCCTCCTGCGGGCCTGCCTCAAGTGGGACAAGAAGCAGGAGAAGTCCTGGTGGGACGCGGCCGCCCTGGTCGGCCCCGAGGGGATCGGCCGGCTGGCGGGCTGGGGCACCCGGGCGACGGACTTCTGGCGGCTGCCGGTGGACACCGGGGCCCTGCGCGCGGACCGGCTGTCCGAGGCCGCCGCGCAGATCTCCTCGTACGTGGCCGGCCCCACCGCCACCCGGCTGGTCACCGAGACCGGCCACCCCGACATCCGGATCACTTCCGAACTGCCGAAACTGTTCGCCGCCGCCGAGGCCCGCCGGCAGGCCGCCGCGCCGCTGGCCGCCATCGGACCGGCCGGGGTGGCGGGTGTCGCCCTCGTGGTGTTCTGCCTGGCCGCCGGTCTGACCGCCGACCGGCGGCGGGCCGAACTGGCCCTGCTGCTGGCCCGGGGCGGCTCCCGCGCGGGCATCCTGCGCCGGCTGCTGGGCGAGGGGGCCGTCACCGTGCTGCCCGCCGCCGTGCTCGCGGCGGCCCTCGGGACGCTGCTGCTGCCGACCCCCCGCTCGGCGCCCGGCCTGCTCGCGGCCGGGGCCGTCGCACTCGCCGCGCTGCTGGCCTTCCCGGTACGGGCCTTCGTGCTGCTGTCCGGGCCGCGCGCGGCCGCGCCGCGGCGCCGGCTGGTGGCGGAGCTGCTGGTGCTCGCCGCCACCGCGGCCGCCGTGGCCGAGGTCCGCCGGCGCGGAGTCGCCCCGGCCGGAGCCGGCCTGGACCCGCTGCTCGTCGCCGCCCCGCTGCTGCTCGCGCTGTGCGGGGGGCTGCTGCTGGCCCGGCTGCTGCCCCCGCTCGCGCGGCTGGCGGCCCGGGCCGCGGGGCGCGGGCGCGGCCTGACCGGCTTCCTCGGGCTGGCGCGCGCCGCCCGGGGGAACGCGGGGGGCGCGCGGCCCTCCGTACTGCCCCTGATCGCGCTGCTGCTGGCGGTGACGACGGGCGGCTTCGGGTCGGCCGTCCTGGCCTCCGTGGACGGGGCCCGCCTCCAGGCGGCGCGGGGCGACGTCGGCGGCGACGCCCATGTGACGGCTCCGCACGGGGAGGTGCTGGCTCCGGGGTTCCTGCGGGCGGCGGGCGCGCTGCCCGGCGTCCGGAGCTCCCTCGGGGTGTGGACCGACCGGGACGCCTTCCTGACGGCGGACGGCCTGATCGGCACCCGGGTCAGGGCGGTGGTCGCCGACCCGGTGGCCTACGCCGCGCTGTCCGAGGCCGCCGGCCGGGGCCGGTTCGACCCCGGCAAGCTCGCCGCGGGTGGCGGCCCGGACGCCCCCGTACCGGTGCTGATCAGCAAGAACCTCGCCGGCAAGGACTCCGGGGGCGAGCTCGGGATCCGGCTCGCGGACGGCGTGGAGCTGCGGGCGCGGCCGGTCGGCCTGGTCGAGGGGACCCCGGCCGAGCCGGCCGTGGAGGCGGCGGTCGTCGTGATTCCGGCCGGGGCGGTCGCCGCGCGGGTGCCCCGGGCGGCGCAGTCCAACCACTGGTTCGCCCTGGGCCCGGTCGACGAGGAGCGGCTGCGCGAGCTGGTCCGCGCCCACACGCCGGCCTCCGCCGCCGAGCGGACCTTCGTGCACACCAGCGCCGCGGTCGCGGCGAAGCTCGCCGGCGACCCCCTCCAGCACGCGGCCGGGCGGCTGTTCTGGACCTCCCTGGCCGCGGCGGCCGGCTTCGCCCTGCTGTCCGTGCTGCTGACGCTGGTACGGGCCGCCCCGGAGCGGGCCGCGCTGCTGGCCAGGCTGCGGACCATGGGGCTGCGGCCCCGGCAGGGCGTGGTACTGGTCCTGACGGAGTCGCTGCCGCAGGTGCTGGCGGCCCCGCTGGGCGGCGCCCTGACGGCGGTCGCCGCGATCGCCCTGCTCGGCCCGTCGGTCGACGTGTCGACGCTGGTCGGCGCCGCCGTGCCGGCCGGGCTGGGGCCCGGGCTGCGGGCGGTGCTCGGGCAGGCCCTGGGCGTGGCGGGGCTGGTGGCCGTGGCCGTGCTGGCGGAGGCGGCGGTGAACGGCCGGCGCCAGATCACCACCGAGTTGAGAGCGGGAGACCGACGTTGAACACCGACGCGCCCACGTACGAGGAACTGCGGCGCCAGGCCCTGGCCGCCTCGGAACCGCGCCGCCACGGCGCCGGGACGGCCATCGCCTGCGACCGCCTGGTCCGGATCTTCACCGGTGACGGGGTCGAGGTGCAGGCCCTGCAGGGCCTGGAGCTGACGGTGGCCCAGGGCGACCTGGTGGCCCTGGTCGGCGCCTCCGGCAGCGGCAAGTCCACCCTGCTGAACATCCTGGCGGGGCTGGACGTGCCGACGGCCGGCACCGCCACCGTCGGCGGGTACGACCTGCTGGAGATGTCGGCCCGCGACCGGCTGCGCTACCGGCGCGAGACGGTGGGCTTCGTCTGGCAGCAGACGGCCCGCAACCTGCTGCCGTTCCTGACGGCCGCCCAGAACACGGCGCTTCCCATGCGGTTGAAGGGCGGCGGGCGCGGCGCGCGGGCCCGGCAGGCGGCCCGGGCCGGGGAGCTGCTGGAGGCACTCGGCGTCGCTGACCTCGCCGGACGTCGCCCGGCCGAGCTGTCCGGCGGCCAGCAGCAGCGGGTGGCGATCGCCGTGGCCATGGCCAACGATCCGGCGGTGCTGCTCGCGGACGAGCCGACCGGCGAGCTGGACTCCGAGACCGGCGCGGCCGTGTTCGAGGCCTTCCGCACCGTCAACCGGGAACTGGGCGCCACCGTGGTCATCGTCACCCACGACCCGATGGTGGCGGGCGAGGTGCGCCGTACGGTGGCGATCCGCGACGGCCGCACCAGCAGCGAGGTGCTGCGCCGCACGGTCACCGACGAGCACGGCACGGAGTCCGTCAGCGAGCGCGAGTACGTGATGCTGGACCGCACCGGCCGGGTGCAGCTGCCGCAGAAGTTCCTGGAGGCGCTGGGCATGGAGCACCGCGTCGCGGTCGACCTGGCCGCCGACCGCATCGAGGTCCGGCGCGACGACGCGGACGACGCGGACGACCCGGCCGGCGCCGAGGGGCCCGCCTAGCCCGGAGGCGTTCACCGTCGCGACCCGCGCCGGGGGTTCGGGCGTCACTTCCGCGGCCCGGGTGTCGTTAGGGGCTCGGGGCTGAACCGGGGGGCGAAGGGATGACGTAATGCGGCAGTTTCCTCTGCAGATGCACCACATGGAGCCGGGGCGCGTGGTCGAGTGGCGCCTGCGGGCGGCGTCCGGACCACAGGGCCCGGAGCGGGGTGACGAGCAGGGCAAGAAGGCGTCCTTCAACCAGGACAAGCACTTCACCGTCGCCGAGGAGAGCCGCGCGGACGACGACCCCATGGCGTCCTGGGTCGCCGTCACCTTCGAGGTCGAGGGGGCACTCGACGAAGCGGCCCTGGCGCAGGCCCTGCTGGGCTTCGTACGGCGGCACGAGGTGCTGCGCTGCGAGTTCCGGCGCCTGGCCGGGGAGCTGTCCTGCGAACCCCTCGCCGTCGGCGACCTCTTCCTGGAGCGGCACCACGTCGCCGAGTTCGACTCGGCCGCACGGCAGCGCGAGTTCCTCGCGGAGCGGTTCACGCGGAGCATCGACACCCTGTCGTGGCCGCTGTTCACCATGGGCGCCGTGCTCCGCCCGGACTCCGCGAGCGTGTACCTCGCCTTCGACCACATCGTCTGCGACGGCATGTCGATGCCGGTCGTCGTCCACGACGTGCTGACCTCCTACGAGGCCCTGCGGCGCGGGGAGGAGCCCGTGCTGCCGCCCGCGCCGAGCTACCTGGACTTCGCGGACGCGCAGCGCCGCCGCTACCTGTCGATCGGAGCGGACGACGAGCGCCTGGACTACTGGAAGTCCTTCACGGCCCGGGGCGGGGAGTTCTTCCCCCGGTTCCCGCTCGACCTGGGCGTGGAGCCGGACCGGATGTACCCGATCGTCAACGAGGCGTCCACGCTGCTGGACGCCGCCGAGACCGAGGTGTTCGAGAAGGTGTGCCGGGGCGTCGGCGCGAAGCCGTTCATGGGGCTGCTCGGCTCGGTGGGCGTGTGTCTGCGCGAGGCGGGCGGCCCCGGCGTGTACCGGGGGTTCATGCCGGTCAGCGAGCGGGGGCGCGAGGACTGGAACAACTCGGTGGGCTGGTTCGTCAACACCCTGCCGATCGAGTTCGACGCCTCGCCGGGCAGGGACTTCGCCCAGGTCATGGCCGGGGTCCGGGCCGGGTTCACGGAGATGATGCGCCACCTCGACGTGCCGTTCGTGCGGGCCTGGCAGCTGCTGGCGCCGGAGGCGTTCGCGGGCTGCTCCTGGCCGTACCCGGTGAACTTCTTCTCGTACATCGACATGCGCCGCTGCCGGGGCGCCGACCGGCACGACGACTGGCGGCCCGCCGCGCACGTGTGGTCGGCCCGGTCCAACGGCACCTGTTCGTGGTTCCAGCGGGACGCGGACGGGCTGCACATGAACTCCCTGTACGTGGACACCCCGCCCGCGCGCCGCACGATGGGCGACTTCCAGGAGGCGCTGCGGCTGACCGTGCAGAGCGTGGCGCGTACCGGCGGGTTCCGCCGGCCGGTCGCGCTCACGGCTCCCCGGCGGCCGGGGGTGCCGGCCGCGCCCGTCAGGGGCTGAGACCGGGCTCCCCGAGGGCGGCGGCGCGGCCCAGCAGCAGGTTCCGTTCACGGGTGTTGCGGGTGAGGGCGGCCGCCCTCTCGAACTCGGCGCGGGCCTCGGGGCCGCGCCCGAGCCGCTCCAGCAGGTCTCCCCGTACGCTCGGGAGCAGGTGGTAGGAGCGCAGGGCCGGCTCGCGGGCGAGGGCCTCGACCAGCGGGAGGGCCGCGGCGGGTCCGTCGGCCATGGAGACGGCGACGGCCCGGTTGAGCTCGACCACCGGGGAGGGGAGCAGTTCCGCGAGCCTGCCGTAGAGGGTGGCGATGGCCCGCCAGTCGGTGTCCTCGTAGCGCAGGGCGGCCGCGTGGCAGCCGGCGATGGCGGCCTGGAGCGAGTACGGGCCGCTGCCCGCCCGGTGCAGGGCCTCGACCCCGCGCCGGATGAGCAGCCGGTTCCACCGGGCCCGGTTCTGGTCGGCGAGGAGCACCGGCTCGCCGTCGGGGCCGGTGCGGGCGGCGGTGCGGGAGGACTGGAACTCCAGCAGCGCGGCGAGGCCGTGGACCTCGGGTTCGCCGGGCATCAGCGCGGCCAGGACGCGGGCCAGGCGCAGGGCGTCCTCGCAGAGGGCGGGGCGCAGCAGGTCGTCGCCGGCGGTGGCCGAGTAGCCCTCGTTGAAGACGAGGTAGATGACCTCCAGGACGGAGGCCAGGCGCTGTTCGCGGTCGGCCCCGTAGGGGACTTCGAAGGGCACCCCGGCCCTGGCGAGGCCGCGCTTGGCGCGGACGAGGCGCTGCGCGACGGTGGGTTCGGAGGTCAGGAAGGCCCGGGCGATCTCCTGGGTGGTGAGGCCTGCCACCAGGCGCAGGGTGAGCGCGATGCGGGCGTCGGTGCCGAGCACCGGGTGGCAGGCGGTGAACACCAGGCGGAGCAGGTCGTCGTCGATGTCGTCCGGTTCCGGCGGCTCGGCGGGCGGCGGTACGTCCTCCAGGGTGCGGCCGACCTCGGCGAGCTTGCGGGCGTAGGTCTCCCGGCGGCGGACGAGGTCGACGGCCCGGTGCCTGGCGGTGGCCGTGAGCCAGGCACCGGGCCGGTCGGGGACCCCGTCGGCCGGCCACTGCTCCAGGGCGGCGACCAGGGCGTCCTGGGCGATCTCCTCGGCGATGCCGACGTCGCGCACGATGCGGGTGACGCCGGCGATGATCCGCGCGGACTCGATCCTGAACACCGCTTCGACCGCCCGGGCCGTGCTCTCTGCCGTCACGGCCACCCATCAGAGCAGCCGCGACGGGGCGGGGCAAACGCGGCACGGGGCGTGGGGCGCGGGCCGCGTGCCGCGTCTCCGGGTCACATCTCCTGGACCTCGCGGACCTCGGCGCCGACGGTCCAGTCCGCCGGGTGGGTCTCCAGGAACCGCCGGGTCCACTCAAGGGCCTCGGCCTTGTCCTTGCACTGGAGGAAGGCGTATCCGCCCACGACTTCCTTGGTCTCGGTGAAGGGGCCGTCGGTGAAGCTGGTCTTCCCGCCGGACCAGGTGACGCGGGTGCCCTCGGAGGTGGGGAGCAGTCCGGCGGTGTCGAGCATCACCCCGGCCTTGGTGATCTCCTCCATGAGGGCGCCCATGCGCTCCTCGAAGTCGGCCGGGAAGGGGGTGTCGGGGGTCAGGTTCCGCTCGTCGATGCGGATCAGGGTCAGGAAGCGCGGCATGGTGGCTCCTCGGTCGTGCGGGCGGGGGCTTTCCCTGCCTCTCACCTCTGCGTCGAACGGGAGACGCCCGGATCGACACCTCTCCGGAAAATTCTTCGGAGATTCCGCGGAACCGGCCACCGGGCGGGGCGACGGCGCATCCGGCCGGGCCGCCGGGGCCGAAGGGAGGGGCAGAGCCCCCGGTCACACGTCGGCGGTCCGGGGGCTCGCCGGCATGCCGCCGGTACTCATCACCGGGTGGCCCACGGTCGCTTCTCCCCGGGACGGCGTTCCGTGATCCCCGGGCCCGCGGCCCGGGCGGACGCCGGGGCCGGTTCTCTACCGGCTGTCGCCCGACCAGTCCCAGTGGGCGGCGTCCGAGGCGCGGCGGCGGTAGTGGGCGCGGCCCCCGGCTCCGTAGCGGCCTATCTCGGTGGGCAGGCGGGCTTCCTCGGCGAGCCGGTCGGTGCTCCAGCCGGTGACGTCGAGGAGGAGCCCGTCGAGCGGGCCGCCGACCAGCTCGCCGTAGGCGCGGCCGGGGCGGGGGCCCGGGTCGGGGTCATCGTGGTCGGCGCCGTAGACGCGGCGGCGCGGCATGCTGTCGTCCATGCGCCCAGCTTCACAGCCGCCACTGACAACGGGCCGGGCGTGATGCACGGGACGGCCCCGCGACGGCCCGGCCCTGCCGTCGCGGGGCCACCCTCCGGGCGACGACGGCAGTTTGACGACAGGCCCTAGGCTGGCGGTCACGTCAGACGCGAACCGAGGAGCACCACCCATGGCCAGTCGGGTACACCGGCCGCTGGAGGACCAGGAATTCGACTTCATCACCGGGATGGCCCCGGGGCCGGTCCTCGCCTGCTTCACCGGTACCTGGCCGAAGGCCGTCGAGGCCTGCCGGGCGCTGGACTCCGTCGTCGCGGAGCTGGCGCGGGGGCAGGAGTACGGCTCGCGGTTCACGGCGGTGCGTGCGGACATCACGCGCTGCCCGGGTACGGTCCGCCGGTACGGCGTGACGGGTGCGCCGACGGTGGTGCTGCTGCGGTCCGGGGAGGCGGTGGCGGCCCACGAGGGCCCCATGGGGGCGGCGGAGCTGCGGGCGTTCCTGGACGCCCACCTGTAGCGGCCGTTGCGCGTCCCCGGGCGATTGCGGCGGTCCCGTCGGGTGAACTCGGGCAGGCTGGCCGAAACTGGCATAGGTGGGATAGGTGCCTCAGGCATGTAATGGAGTCCGGCGAGACGGAACCATCGCTTGCGAGGTGTTGCTTTCCATGTCCGATGCCGTTGCCTTCCCGCAGGACCGGACCTGTCCCTACCACCCCCCGGCCGCCTACCGGCCACTCCGGGAGGGCAGGCCCCTCTCCCGGGTCACCCTCTTCGACGGCCGCTCCGTATGGGTGGTCACCGGCCACGCCGAGGCGCGGGCCCTGCTCTCCGACGGGCGGCTGTCGACCGACCGGACGAGGGAGTCCTTCCCCAGTCCCACCGCGCGGTTCAAGGGGCTGCAGAACCGCCGGACGGCCCTGCTCGGGGTGGACGACCCCGAGCACAACGCGCAGCGGCGGATGCTGATCCCCAGCTTCTCGGTCAAGCGGACGGCCGCCCTGCGCCCCCGCATCCAGGAGACCGTGGACCGGCTGATCGACGCGATGGTGGCCGGGGGCCCGGGCGCCGAGCTGGTGGAGGCCTTCGCCCTGCCGGTGCCGTCCATGGTGATCTGCGCGCTGCTCGGCGTGCCGTACGAGGACCACGAGTTCTTCGAGGAGCAGTCGCGGCGGCTGCTGCGCGGCCCGGCCACCTCCGACGTGGAGGAGGCCCGGGAGCGGCTCGACGCCTACCTGGAGGCCCTGATCCGCCGCAAGCGCACCGCTCCGGGCGACGGGCTGCTGGACGAGCTGGTGGCGACCCGGCTGGAGACCGGGGAGACCGACGTCGAGGAACTCGTCTCGCTGGCCGGGATCCTGCTGATCGCGGGGCACGAGACCACGGCCAACATGATCTCCCTCGGCACCTTCACCCTGCTGCGGCACCCGGAGCAGCTGGCCGAGCTGCGCTCGGAGCCCTCCCTGATGCCGGAGGCGGTGGAGGAGCTGATGCGCTACCTCTCGATCGCCGACGGCATGCTCCGGGTGGCGACGCGGGAGATCGAGGTGGGCGGGGTGACGATCCGGCCGGACGACGGGGTGATCTTCTCGACCTCGGTCATCAACCGCGACGAGGCGGTCTTCGCGGAGCCGGACGCCCTCGACTGGCACCGGCCCACCCGCCACCACCTGGCCTTCGGCTTCGGCATCCACCAGTGCCTGGGCCAGAACCTGGCGCGCGCGGAGATGGAGATCGCCCTGGGCACGCTCTTCGGGCGGCTGCCCGGGCTGCGCCTGGCGGCCGATCCGGACCGGATCCCGTTCAAGCCCGGGGACACCATCCAGGGCATGGTCGAACTGCCCGTGACGTGGTGAGCGGCGTGCGGGTCTCGGTGGACCAGGGGGTCTGCATCGGCGCGGGCCAGTGCGTGCTGACCGCGCCGCGCGTGTTCACCCAGGACGACGACGGGCTGAGCGAGGTGCTCCCGGGGCGCGAGGACGGCGACGGCAGTCCGCTGGTCCGGGAGGCGGCGCGCGCCTGCCCGGTCTCGGCGATCACCGTACGGGAGACCGGGGACGCCCCGGCGGGACCGGCTTGATCCAAAGGACACCCCCTGGACCTGGGTCGTGCGGGAGCCCCCGCCGGGTGACCGGCGGGGGCTCCTGGCGACGGGAACCGCCGGCGGCGCTACTCGGCCACCACGTGCTCGGCCTGGGGGCCCTTGGGGCCCTGGGTGACGTCGTACGAGACCCGGGTGTTCTCCTCCAGGGACTTGAAGCCCGTGCCCTGGATGGCGGAGAAGTGCACGAACACGTCGGGGCCGCCGTCGTCCTGCTGGATGAAGCCGAACCCCTTCTCCGAGTTGAACCACTTCACGGTGCCAGTTGCCATCGGTACTGATCCTTCTCAACGTTCCGCTCGGGCCGCACGCGCGCGGCCGTCTCGATCCTGCCCACCCGCCCCGCGCGCCACACGCCGGGAGCGGCCAACCGGGGTCAGACCCCGCCGTCTCCGGCCGGAAGCGTTTCGACGGGCCGGCGGCCGAGGGGGGCCGGGGCGGCGCGGCGCGGGCCCGCCGCCCGGCAGCCCAGGCAGTCGGGATGGCCCGTCCGGGCGCCGGCGTCCCGGACGCGCCAGTCCCACTCCTGGGGCGGGCGGGGTCCGCTGGGCTTGCCCCAGCCCGCGAGGTGGAGCAGCCAGGTGACCAGGCCGGCGGCGGCGACCAGGCCGAGGCCGAGCCAGATGCCCGGCGTCCAGGCCGCGCAGAGGGCGGCGCCCGCGCCGGTGCAGCCCAGCAGGGCCAGGGTGGTTCCGGTCCAGCCGGCCACCGTGTGGCCGAGGTCGACATCGCCGTGGGCGCTCATGGTTCCCCTCCGGAGGGCAGGCGGCAGTACGCTCGGAGCAGAGTCATTTATCTCACGAGCTAAGTAACTTAGATACTAAGGAGAGTGTCGGTGCACGGCAAGCCCCGCCCCGCGGCCACGGCCGGGGAGGCGATCGCCCGCATGGACCAGTACGTGGCGCTCGGCCTCATCGGCCAGCAGGAGGTGGCACAGCTCCTCGGGATCAACGTCACCGACCTGACGTGCCTCGGCCACATCCTCGGCGCCCATGACGAGCCCCTGTCGGCCGGCGACCTCGCCGGCCTGGTGAACCTCACCACCGGGGCCGTCACGGGCGTGCTCAACCGGCTGGAGCGGGCCGGTTACGCCCGCCGGCAGCCCGATCCCGCCGACCGGCGGCGGGTCCGGGTCGTGGCCGACCCCGAGGCCGCCGCCCGGGTCATCGCCACCTACCAGCCGTTCTACGACCGCCTCGGGTCCGTGTTCGCCGAGTACACCCCCGACGAGGTCGCCGTGATCGCCGACTGGTTCGGCCGCGCGACGGTCGAGATGCGGGCCCACCTCGCCCAGGTGCGGTCCGGGGAGCTGGACCCCAGGCCCGCCCGGTGACCGGCTGGTAAAATGGCCGGGAAACTTGAGGCGCGGGGCACGGGTGCCCGGTGCGGACGCGTACGACGAGCCGGGGACCGTACCGCAGGGGTACGGTCCCCGGCTCGTCGCCGTTCCCCCGCCGCGGACCGCCCGCACCCGCCCGACCTCTCGCACCTCTCGTACCTCGTTCTCCTCACGGAAGGTTCTGCATGAAGAACCCGTCGGCTCACGGGCGTTTCGGCATCAAGGCCGGGGCCAAGGCAGGCTCCAAGCCGGGGGCCAGGGGCGGCAAGGCCGCGGGCAAGGCACCGCGGACCGTCGGTCCGCAGGGCGAATTCGCCATGCCCCGGACCACCACCCCGGCGCTGCCCCCGGTGGCCTCGTTCGACGAACTCGGGCTGCCCGCCGAGCTGGTGAGGACCATGGCCGAGCAGGAGGTGCGGGAACCCTTCCCGATCCAGGCGGCCACCCTGCCCAACTCGCTCGCGGGCCGCGACATCCTCGGCCGCGGCCGCACCGGTTCCGGCAAGACCCTCGCCTTCGGCCTCGCCCTGCTGGCCCGCACGGCCGGGCGCAAGGCCGACCCCAAGCGGCCGCTGGCGCTGGTCCTGGTACCGACGCGCGAGCTGGCCCAGCAGGTCACCGAGGCGCTGGCCCCGTACGCGCAGGCCCTGGGGCTGCGCATGGCCACCGTCGTCGGCGGGCTCTCCATCGGCCGCCAGACCAGCGCCCTGCGGACCGGCGCCGAGGTCGTCGTCGCCACGCCCGGCCGTCTCAGCGACCTGGTCGGACGGCGCGACGTGCACCTGGAGCGGGTGCGGATCACGGTGCTGGACGAGGCCGACCAGATGTGCGACATGGGGTTCATGCCGCAGGTCACCGAGATCCTGGACCAGGTGCACCACGAGGGGCAGCGGATGCTGTTCTCGGCCACCCTGGACCGCAACGTCGACCAGCTCGTGCACCGGTACCTGAAGGACCCGGTCTCGCACTCCGTGGACCCGCAGTCGGCGTCGGTGGGCACGATGGACCACCACGTGCTGCACATCCACGCGGCGGACAAGGTCTCGGCGGCCACCGAGATCGCGGCCCGCGAGGGCCGGGTGATCATGTTCCTGGACACCAAGCACGGGGTCGACCAGTTCGTGAAGCACCTGCGGGCCATGGGCGTACGGGCGGAGGGGCTGCACAGCGGCAAGTCCCAGCCGCAGCGCACCAAGACCCTCGGGCAGTTCAAGGACGGCCTGCTCACGGTCCTGGTCGCGACGAACGTCGCCGCCCGCGGCATCCACATCGACGACCTCGACCTCGTCGTCAACGTGGACCCCCCGGCCGACAGCAAGGACTACCTGCACCGGGGCGGCCGCACCGCACGGGCCGGCGAGTCCGGCAAGGTCGTCACCCTGGTCACCCCGGGCCAGCGCCGCGACATGGTCCGCCTGATGGCCGACGCCAGGATCCGGCCCACCATCACCCAGGTGCGCTCCGGGGAGGCCGCGCTGAGCCGGATCACGGGCGCGCGCAGGCCCTCCGGGGTTCCGCTGTCGGGGGCCCTGCCGACCGACGCCAAGGGACGCCCGAGCGGTACGGAGCTCGGCTTCCGGGGTCTGGGCACCCGTCCGGGCCGGGCGGGCAAGGGCAAGGAGTCCCGCAGGACCATCGAGGCGCGCCAGGCCGCCGAGGCCCGCCGCGCGGCCCGGGTCCGCAAGGGCCTCTGAGCCTCCTGGCACCCGTACGGGCCTGGGGGGGCACACGGGCGGCACGCGGACCGTACCCCCGTGTCCGGGGGTGTCCGGCGGGGGTTCCGCCGGACACCCCGGACACCGCGCGGGTCAGCCCCGCCTGCGGCGGCGCCGTGCCACGATCGCGCGGGTGACCACCGGCGGCAGCAGGTCCTTGGCCAGCCTGCGCCAGCCCGCCCCCGGCCGGGGCGCGGGCCTCGGGGCCGGCGGCGCCGGGACCGGGGCCGGCCCGGGGGCCGGCGGGCGCAGCGGCCGGGGCTCGGGAAGCGCGCAGACGCCCTCGCCGCCGATGCGCACCAGCGGCTTGCCGTCGATGACGTCCACGCCGTGCCACAGGTCGGTGCG
Organism: Streptomyces sp. NPDC043896; assembly: GCF_056435605.1. Taxonomy (NCBI): domain Bacteria; kingdom Bacillati; phylum Actinomycetota; class Actinomycetes; order Kitasatosporales; family Streptomycetaceae; genus Streptomyces; species Streptomyces sp. NPDC043896. The sequence goes on along the minus strand of NZ_JBWKEE010000002.1, from coordinate 199,914 downwards.
GCCCTCCAGCCAGGTGAGCAGCGCCGCCTGCCAGGGCGCCGGGTCGCCCCAGGTCGCGTACAGCTTCGAGCCGGACACGGCGATCAGGTGCAGCTCGCCGGTGGCCACGGCGGCCCAGACGGCGGCGGCGACGCCCGGGCAGTGTTCGGAGCGGTAGTCGTCGAAGACCACGACCGCGTCCGGGGCGGCGACGGTGCGCGAGGAGGCGATGTCCTGGACGACGTGCTCGTGCAGGTGGGAGGCGTCGATGTGGACGAAGCGGCAGCTCCCGGGGCGCACCCTGTCGGCGACGACGGAGGTCGGGGCCTGGATGACCTTCGGCAGTTCCTCGTGGAAGGTGAGGTAGTTCGTCTCGAACCCGCGGCGGGTGAGGGTGGGGTACGAGTCCCGGACTTCCTCCACGTTGAAGTCGTCCGGAGCGGGCGAGTCGAAGAGGTCACAGACGGTGAACTCCTCTCCGTCGCGCAGGTACCCGGCCAGGAAGATCGCGCTCTTGCCCATGAAGACGCCCAGCTCCAGGATGTCGCCCGCCACCGGGGCGGCCTCGTTCTGGCGGGTCAGGAACCAGTCGAAGAGCACCTGGTCATAAGCCGAGAACCAGCCCTTCACCTCGCTGAAGGCCTTGGGTGCGGGCGGTTCGGGCTCCGCGTCCGGGGTGGTGACGGGAGCCTGTGAAACGTGCGACACGGAGAGTCATCCTCCAGTGGAACGGCATCGGTCCAGCTCTGACACCCGGCCGGGTATGGAGACCTTAAACCCCCGAATGGGCGTATGGCGAGAACTCGTTGACGTCGATCGTCCCGGCTTTCCGGCTCAGGAGGTGGCCCGCCGGTCCAGCCGCCGCGCCGCGGCGTTGCGCACCGTGCGGGTCCGGCCGGAGGCGGCCAGCAGGGCCAGGGCATCGTCGGGGACCGGCGACTGGACCGCGGTGCGCTGGCACCAGTCGGAGGCCGCGGCCAGGTCGGCGGGCGACCACTCCCCGCCCGCCTCGATGGCCTTGAGCAGGGTCCACTCGCGCAGCCGGCGGGCCGGGAAGGCGTGGCCGTCGAGTACGCGGTGCAGGGCGCGGGCCCAGTCGTGGAACCCGGTGCCGGGCAGCCGCGGGGCGCGCCGGTCCAGGTGGGTCACCACCGCGCTCTGCGCCATCACCGGGTCGCGGTCGCGCAGGACGTCGGCCACCGCGCCGGCCTCCCCGGCCACGCCCGCCGCCCCGGCGGCGGCGAGCCGGTCGAGGTGGCGGGCGTACCGCCAGCGGTCCGTGGCCACGGCGGCCTGGTCCGGCGGCCGGACCGTCGTCGCCGGGCCGGCCGCGGGCGCGCGGCGTATCTCGTGTTCAGGGCTCCCCATGCCCATATTCCACACGACCGGCGTACGCGGGCCCGGGGCGGGGTCGTGCCGGCGCCGGGTCAGCGCGTCCGGTCCTCGGCGACCTGCTCGAAGTGGAAGGACTTGATGAAGCAGTCGCGGGGCTGTCCGACGGCGAAGAAGACGCAGTCCACCAGCGACTGGGCCGTGAGCGGGTCCCGCGCGGTGCGCGGGGCCTCCTCCCAGGCCGGGGAGAGCGGGTCGTGGTTGTCGAAGTCCGGCGGGTAGAGGGAGATCACGCGGACGCCCCGGCCGCGCAGCCGGCGGGAGAGGCTCTCGGTGAAGCCCGCCTGGGCGCTCTTGGCCGCGTAGAAGGCGTCGTGCGCGTCGGAGCGGTGGTTCCCGGCCTCGCCGCAGCCGGAGACCATGGTCACGATGTCGGGCTTCGCGGACTTCAGGAGCAGCGGGAGGAAGGCCTTGGTCGCCAGGACGGTGCCGGTGGCGCCGGAGGCGAGGGTGTCGACGACGTCCTCGTCGGAGGCGGACAGCAGATCGGTGCCGTGCTGGTAGCGGGAGCCGTTGTTGACGAGGACGTCCACGTGCCCGGTGCGGGCCGCGACGGCCTCGGCGAACGCGCGCACGGAGGCCGGGTCCGTGAGGTCGCAGGCGTGGGCGTGGACCCGGAAGGGGTCGTGTCCCTGGGCGACGGCCTCCGCGCGGACGCGCTCGGCGCCCTCCCGGGTGCGGGCGGAGAGGTGGACCTCGGCGCCCCGTGCGGCGAAGCCCAGGGCCAGGGTCCGGCCGAAATCGCGCCCGGCGGCGGTGATGACGACACGGTGGTTCTCGAATGCCATGCCTGCTGCTCCTCCTGATGTGTGGTCCGTACATGCGAACCCGGCCGGTGATCGGGGAATTCCGGCCGCGCGGCGGGGCCCGACACGCCGGGCCGGCAGCCCGGCCCCACAGCCCCGCCCGGCACCGCGGTCGGGGGGGGGGGGGGGGGGGGTGGGGGGGGGGGGGTGGGGGGGGGCGGGGGGGGGGGGGGTGGTGTTGCCTTCTCCCCCCCCAGAGACGGAGACGTCGTGGTGCGGTGCTCTGTG
>NZ_JBWKEE010000002.1:0-197499 GCF_056435605.1 Streptomyces sp. NPDC043896 | reverse complement strand
AGGGGGGGGGGGACAAGACAGGAGGGCAAGAAACCCACCCCCCAAACCCCAACAGGGACGGGGGTGGGGGGTCCGGGCTCGGGGGGGGGGGGGTGGGCCCCCCCGCCCTATCCTGGAAGTGGATCTCCGTGCCCGCCGCCCCCTCCGAGGAGCCGGCGCCGCGGTGCACCGGTCCGCGTGGGTGGCCGTCCGCGATCTCCGTCAGGAGGGGGACCCGTCCCCATGGACCTCAACACCATCACCGAAGTCGTCCGCCGCCCCTCCGGCCACCCGGGTACGCACTGGCGCGAGGGCGACGCCTGGCTCGCCGGCGGTACCTGGCTGTACTCCGCGGAGCAGCCGCACCTGCGGCGGCTGATCGACCTGACCGCCCTGCCCTGGGAGCACCTCGTCCCCGGTGACGCGGGCCTGGAGATCGGCGCGACCTGCACGGTCCGCGAGCTGTACGCCTTCCGCCCGCCGCCCGAGTGGACCGCGGGCGCCCTGATCCCGGTGGCCTGCGAGGCGTTCCTGTCCTCGTTCAAGGTCTGGAACGCCGCCACCGTCGGCGGCAACGTCTGCATGTCGCTCCCCGCCGGCCCGATGATCACGCTCTCGGTCGCCCTGGAGGCCCGCTGCGAGCTGTGGGCCGCCGACGGCTCGGTGCGCACCGTCGACGCCCTCGACTTCGTGACCGGCGACCACCGCAACGTCCTCGCCCCCGGGGAGCTGCTGCGGCGGATCGACGTCCCCGCGCACGCCCTGGCCAAGCGCGCCGCGCACCGGCGCTTCAGCCTGACCCGCCTCGGCCGCTCGACGGTGTTCCTGATCGGTACGCACACCCCCGGGACCGGCAACCTGCTGCTCACCGTGACCGCGGGTACCACCCGGCCGGTGCGGTTCGCCTTCGAGGACATGCCCGACGCCCTGACCCTGCGGCAGAGCATCGACGCGATCCCCTCCAACGTCTGGTTCGCCGACCCCAACGGGACCCCCGACCACCGTCGCCACCTGACCCGGCACTTCGCCGAGGAGATCCGGCGCGAACTGACCGACGGGGGCCCGGCATGACCTACCTCGTCAACGGCAGGGAGTTCGCGGAGGAGCCCGCCCCGGGCCAGTGCCTGCGCACCTTCCTGCGCTCCCTCGGGCACTTCGGCGTGAAGAAGGGCTGCGACGCGGGCGACTGCGGGGCGTGCACCGTGTGGCTGGACGGGGTCCCCGTGCACAGCTGCATCACCCCGGCCTTCCGCGCGGAGGGCCGTGCGGTGACCACGGTCGAGGGGCTCGGCTCGCCCGGCGACCTGCACCCCGTGCAACGGCGGTTCCGCGACGCTCCGGGCTTCCAGTGCGGCTTCTGCACCGCCGGGATGATCATGACCTCGGCGGCCTTCACCGAGGCCCAGAAGGCCGACCTGCCGAGGGCCCTGAAGGGCAACCTGTGCCGCTGCACGGGCTACCGGGCCATCGAGGACGCCATCCGGGGCGTCGCGCACGTGGAGACGGCCGCGCCGGGCCGGGCGGTGGGGACGAGCGTCGGTGCCCCGGCGGCCGAGGACGTGGTGACCGGGCGCGCCGAGTTCACGATGGACACCCGGATCGAGGGGCTGCTGCACCTCAAGGTGCTGCACTCGCCGCACGCCCACGCGCGGATCGTGTCGGTCGACAAGTCCGCCGCGCTCGCGGTGCCCGGCGTGCTGCGCGTCTACTCCTGGGAGGACGTGCCCCGCAGGCGGTTCACCACCGCCATCCACACCGACCACCTGGTCGATCCGGACGACACGTACATCCTCGACGACACGGTGCGCTTCGTCGGCCAGCGCGTCGTGGCGGTCCTGGCGGAGACGCCCGGCGCGGCGGAGGAGGGCTGCCGCAGGGTGGCCGTGGAGTACGAGGTGCTGCGGGCGGTGTTCGATCCCGAGGAGGCCATGGCCGACGGGGCGCCGCAGCTGCACGGCGCGGAGGACCCGTTCGTCCGCGACAGCGTCCACAACCTGCTCCTGGAGATCCACGCGCACATCGGCGACGTCGAGGCCGGTTTCGCGGCGGCCGACGTCGTGCACGAGGGCACGTACTCCTCCCCGCGCGTGCAGCACGCGCACCTGGAGACGCACGGCTCGATCGCCTGGACGGAGGACGGCCGGCTGCACGTGCGCACCAGCTCCCAGTCGCCGTCGATCGCGAAGGTCAAGCTGGCCTACCTGTTCGCCCTGCGGCCCGATCAACTGCGGGTGTTCTGCAAGCGCGTGGGCGGCGGGTTCGGCGGCAAGCAGGAGGTGATCACGGAGGACCTGGCCGCGCTGGCCGCGCTCGACACCGGCCGTCCCGTCTGTTACGAGTTCACGCGCGAGGAGGAGTTCACCACCGCCTCGCCCCGGCATCCGATGAGGCTGACGGTCCGGCTCGGCGCGAAGGCCGACGGCACCCTCACCGCCTTCCAGGTCCGCAACATGTCCAACACCGGCGCGTACGGCAACCACGGCGGGGAGACCCTGTACGCGGGCGGCGCCGCCGTCATGCTCTACCGCTGCCCCAACAAGAAGTACGACGCGTACTCCGTCTACACCAACACCGTCCCGAGCGGGGCGCTGCGCGGCTACGGGATGACCCAGCCGGCCTTCGCCGTGGAGTCGGCGATGGACGAGCTGGCGCTCGCCCTGCACATGGACCCCCTGGAGCTGCGGCGCCGCAACATCGTGCGGCCGGGCGATCCGCTCGTCGCGATGCACGAAGGCCCCGACGACGTGATGTTCAACGAGGACGGGCTCGGCAAGTGCCTCGACCTGGTGGCGGGCGCGCTGGCCCGGACGGCCGGCGCGCCCTCCCCCGGGCCGGGGTGGCTCACGGGGACCGGGGTGGCGTGCTCGCTGCACGAGACCGCCCCGCCGACCGAGCACGTCTCCGAGGCGTGGATCACGCTCGGCGACGACCTGGTGTACGAACTGTCCGTCGGGACGGTCGAGTTCGGCGAGGGTACCTCCACCGCGCACGTCCAGATCGCGGCGACCCAGCTGGGTACGACGCCGTCGCGGATCCGTCTCGTCCAGTCCGACACCGACCTCACCGGGTTCGACACCGGCGCCTTCGCCAGCGCCGGGCTGTTCGTGGCGGGCAACGCGGTGCTGCGGGCGGCCGGCGCGGTGCGCGACCGGATCCTGGAGTTCGCCGCCGCGCACACGGGCGTCCACGTGGTGATGTGCACGATGGAGGACGAGTACGTCGTCTGCGGCGACGACCGGGTCGCGCTGGCCGAGCTCGTCGCCCTGGCGCGGGCGCGCGGCATCCGGTTCACGGCGGCCCGCAAGGCGTACGGATCGCCCCGCAGCGTCACCTCCAACGCCCAGGGGTTCCGCATCGCCGTGCACCCGGTGACGGGCGAGATCCGGATCCTCTACAGCGTCCAGGCGGCCGACGCCGGCGTGCTGATCAACCCCGAGCAGGTCCGGGGCCAGGTGGAGGGGGGCGTGGCCCAGGGGATCGGGTTCGCGCTGACCGAGAACCACCTGATCGACGCGACCGGCGCGATGGCCAATCCGAACCTGCGCAACTACCGCATCCCGGCCTTCGCGGACGTGCCGCGCACCGAGGTGCTGCTGGTGGGCTCGGCGGACTCGGTCGGGGCCATGCGCTCGAAGGGCATGGCGGAGTGCTGCATCAATCCGGTGGCCCCGGCCCTGGCGAACGCGCTGCGCGACGCCACGGGCGTCCGCTTCCGGGAGCTGCCCCTGACCCCGGAGCGGATCTACGGCCGGCTGGGCGAGAGCAGCCCCGCGCGGGCGACGGGGCCGGGGCGATGACCGCCGCTCCCCGGCCGGACGCCTCGGCCACGGTGATCATCGGCCGGAAGGTGCTGCCCGGCAGGGAACGGGAGTACGAGCGGTGGCAGCACGGGGTCAACACCGCCGCCGCCGACTACCCCGGCTACCTGGGCGCCGAGGTGTCCCCGCCGACGCCGCTCCAGCCCGACTGGGTGGTGGTCTACCGGTTCGACTCGATCGCGCACCTCCAGGCGTGGATGAACGGGGCGACCCGGCAGCGGCTCCTCGGCGCCGGCGAGCAGTACTTCGACGGCCCCGCCACGCAGCAGGTCATCAGCGGCGGCTCGCAGCCCACGGACCCGCTGGTGACGGTGGTGGTCACCCACCGCGTCCGCCCGGAGCAGGTGGACGACTTCCTCGCCTGGCAGCGCCGCATGAGCCAGGAGGAGAGCAGGTTCGAGGGCTACCGGGGCAGCGAGGTCTTCCGCCCCGTCGAGGGCCTCCAGGACGAGTGGACGACCCTGTACCGGTACGACAACGCGGAGCACCTGGACGCCTGGCTGACCTCGGCAGAGCGCCAGGAGGTGCTGGCCGAGGGGCGGAAGTTCAACGAGTTCAAGCTGCGCACCATCGACAACTCCTTCGGCAGCTGGTTCGCGTTCGCGGGGAACGGCAGGGAGGCGCGGCCGCCGTCGGAGACCAAGACCGCCGTCGCGGTCTGGGTCGGCCTCTACCCGACGGTGGTGCTGCTGACGCTCGCCCTGCACCCGCTGGGGATGCCGCTCTGGCTGGGGCTGCTGGTGGGCAATCTCCTGTCGAGCTTCATCATGAGCTTCTTCACCATGCCCCGGTACGTGAACCCGCTGCTCAGGCGGTGGCTGCGGCCGGCGCCGCACGAGCCCGCGGCGCGCACCAACCTCATCGGGCTCGGGACCGTCGCGGTGGTGATGGTGTTCTGGGTGCTGGTGTTCTACGTGGTGACCACCCGGATCTGGTCACTGCCCTGAGTCCGGGGCCCGCTCCGGCTCGGGCAGCGGAGCCCCGGTCTCCAGCAGCGTCTTGAGGCTGGAGACCAGCATCGGCCAGGCCCCGGAGCACATGCCGATGAGGGTGCCGCCCGGGGTGAACCCCTCGTGGCGGACGGTGAGCCGGGCGAGGGTGTCCCCGACCGGCTCGATCTCGTACGTCACCCGCGTGCGCGGCTCCTGCGCCAGCTCGGCCCGCAGTTCCTCGCCGATGCCGGCGGAGGCCGCCCACTGGGTGGTGAAGGTGTGCCAGGTGTAGGCGAGCAGGCGGTCCGGGACGCAGTCGAGCACCACCTGTTCGGGGTCGCTGGTGCGGGCGCCGCGCTCGACCCAGTCCATCGTCGAGCCCACCGCCCAGTCCGTCTCGAAGCTCAGGCCCCAGTAGCGGCGGGTGTACGCCGGGTCGGTGAGGGCCTGCCAGACCCGGGCGGGGTCGGCCTGGATGTAGACGGTGTAGTCGATCGCGCTGTCGGTCATGGCCCCATGCTGCGGGACCGGCCGCCGCGCGCCCGGCATTGGCGGGCCGGGTCCCTCACCAGCGCAGCCCCTGCTCGGGCAGTTCCGCCAGGGGGGTGCGCTGGGCGGCGGGCAGGCCGAGGTGGGCGCGGGCCGCGTGCACGGAGGCGACCTCGTCCCGCCCGGCCGGGCCCCAGTCGCTGAGCTCCCGTACCTGCTCGGGGGTGGCCAGCAGCCGGGCGTACGCGGGGTCCGCGGCCGGGGACACCGCCGTGAGCCGGGCCGCCGTCCGGGCGAGGGCGCCCCGGTCGGCGTACCGGTAGCCGAGCGGGAGCGCGCCGACGGCGGGCTCCGCCCGGGCGGAGGGCAGGTGGGCGGCGCCGGTGGCGCGGGCGACCAGCAGCAGGACACGCCCGTCGGGGGCGAAGAGCCAGCTGGTGTGGTCGTGTACGGGCAGGTGGGCGGGGACGGGGCCCGGGTGCCAGGTGCCGTGCTGGGGGGTGCGCCGGCTGCGCAGGACCCCGAGGCGGTCCAGGGCGGTGGGCGCGGTGGGGCGGCCGTCCTCCAGCAGGGCCGGGCCGGAGCCGTTGATCCGGGCGCGGAGCGCGGACAGGGCGCGGCGGGCGTCGCCCGCGTCCATCAGGGCGGGCAGGTCGGCGGGCTCGGCGAACTCGATGCCGGTGATCTCCTGGGCGGGCAGGCGGACGGACCGGATGCGCTCCGGGGTCCAGGTGCCGCCGTCGTAGACGTGCAGGATCTCGCCGGGGAAGCGCATCTCGGGCGGGATCCCGGGGACGTCGGCGGGGATCCAGTCGACGGCCAGCCCGCGCGGGTAGTGGCCGTCGACGCCGAGTTCCTCGCGCATCTCGCGGGCCGCGGCCGCCGAGGGGGCCTCGCCGGCGTCCACGGCGCCGCCCGGCAGCAGCCGGTCGGGGCGGTAGTCGACGCTCTGGACGAGGACCCGCCCGTCGGGATCGGTGACGAGGACGGTCGCTCCGGTCCAGAGGGAGGCGCGCGAGGCCCCGTACTCCGCCGGGGTCATCCAGGTGCCCGCCCGTCCGGGGTCGTCGGTCAGCTGCGGCATCGGTTCTCCGTTCACCGTGGGTGGACCAGCCGCCTGTGCAACACCGGGCCGGGCCACCGGGTTACGGCGGTTCCCCCCGGTTCGGGCTGATCTTCTTTGCCACCCCTATACCTCTTTATGGCCGGATTATGTAGATCTTGCTACGGTCCGTGCTGCGGACCGGTGGTGTGAAAGCGGCTGGTCCGACCACGTGAGCTCACCCGTCCGTGTGAGCGGGCGCGACCGGCGGCGCCCCGGTACGGCAGGGTGGGCGGATGCCGTCGCGCCGGACCCTGCCGCTGCCCCTGTCCCTGCTGCTCGCCGCGCTGGTGCCGGTCACCGGGTGCGTGACCGTGCGGGCCCCGGAGGCGGCGCCCGTGCCGGCGCCGGCCCGCACGGTGTGGGCGCCCCGGGAGCCGGTGGCGCAGGCGCTGCCGCTGGGGCCCGCGCCGGAGGAGGTCCCGCCGCCCCCCGCCGAAACCGCGGCACCGGCCCGGGAACCGGACCCGGCCCCGGCCCCGGCGGGTCCCGGGGCGCGGTCGCAGCCCGAGGCCCCGCGCCGTCCGCCGGCCCGCTCCGACGACCGGCCGCCGCGCCGCACCCCGGCCGAGCGGTCGGCCCGCCCGGCCCGCCGCGCCCCCGAGCCCGCCCCCAAGCCGCGCAAGCGGGAGCCCGCGCGGCCGGCGCCCCGGCCCGCGCCGCAGCGCTCGTACGACATGACCCCGCTGTGCGACGCGGCGCACGGCGTGGTGGACCCCGCCATCGCCGCCCTGTGCCGCTGAGCGGCCGGCCCGAGGAGCGGACCGGGAACCAAACCTGACCGGAACCCGTCCTTGAACGCGTTCAGTGATCATCTTTCAGGGGGCTCCCTTGTCCACTCGCCGCAGGAACACCGTGATCGGACTCTCGATCGGAGCGGCACTCGCACTGCTGTCGTGCGCGGGCTGGTTCATCCACCAGGCCGACCTCGAAACGAAGGGGAAGGCGTCCGCCCCCTGCGGCGAGGCCGCGCGCTTCCTGCACGCCCCGGGACTGCCCGAAGGCGCCCGGGACGCGCACTGCACCAGGGGCCAGTGGCAGACCACCTGGTACACCGTCGGCTTCCGGACCTCCCTCGCGGACGCCGAGGCCTGGCTGCGCGCCGCCTACCCGGGCGCGGAGGTCCGGAGCGACTGCGCCGGCGCGCGGCTCTGCTCGGAACCCGGCGTCCGCGGCGACGGCGGCCACCGCCTCTCGGACCACGTCAGCGTCGAGATCGGCGCCGAGGAGGACGGTCTCGTCCGCGTCCGGGTCTCCGGAGGGACGACGACCTGACCGGCCCCGAATTGGGTGGAAGCCCCCGCCGCGCCTCCCTACAGTGACCGGGCACCCCGTCCCTCCGGCTGGAGCCGATCATGCGTACGCACTACCCCCGCACGGCACACCTGCCGTGGTCCCCCGGCGCCACCGCGGACGACGTGCGCGCCGCCGGGACCCCGGCCCTGGCCGGACGCGAAGTCGTCGTGACCGAGAAGCTCGACGGGGAGAACACCACCCTGTACGCGGACGGGCTGCACGCCCGCTCGCTCGACTCCGCCCACCACCCCTCCCGCGCCTGGGTCAAGGGGCTCCAGGGCCGGATCGGCGCCGCGATACCGGCCGGGTGGCGGATCTGCGGGGAGAACGTGTACGCCCGCCACTCACTCGCCTACGAGGAACTCGACAGCTGGTTCTACGGGTTCTCGGTGTGGGACGGCGACCACTGCCTCGACTGGGACCGCACCGTGCGCTTCCTCGGCCGGATCGGCGTCCCCGCCCCCCGGGTGCTCTGGCGCGGCGTCTACGACGAACGGGCTCTGCGCAGGCTGCGGGTGGACACCACCCGTCAGGAGGGCTACGTCGTCCGGACGACGGCCGGCTTCGACCGCGCGGACTTCGGCCGGTACGTGGCCAAGTGGGTGCGGGGCGGCCACGTGCAGACCGGCACCCACTGGATGTACGCGCCCGTCGTGCCCAACGGGCTCGGCCCGGCCGCCCCCCTGTGGGCGGTCCGCTCCGGCTCCGAACCGGACCCGGCCGGGCTGCTGGCCGCCCTCGGGACGGAGGCGGCCGCCGACGCGGCGGCGGCGCACGCCGTCGCCGAGGTCACCGCCCGGCTCGACGGCGCGGGCCGCACCGGCGAGACCCGGCTGGCCGGCGTCCTCGCCGCCGCGCTGCACCGGGAGCCCCGGGCCGCCCTCGCCGCGCGGCTCGCGGCGGGCCCGCTCGGGATGCGCACCGCGCGCCGGGTGGCGGACCTGGTCGGGCTGTACCCGGCGCTGCGGCGGCCCTTCCCCGAGGAGGAACGGCGGTCCGGGCTGGTCCGGATGGCCGCGGCGGCCGACCTCGGGGTGCTGCACGCGCTGGCTTCGGCGCTGCCCGCGACGGCCGCCGAGCTGGAGTGCGCGGAGTGGTCCGCGCTGTGTGCCGAGGAGGCGGGCCTGCTCGGGCCGGACCCGCTGGGCGGCCTGCGGGCCGGTCTGCGCGAGGCCCTCGGCGGGCTGGAGGCGGACGCCGCCGACCGCTGCTGGGCGCAGGCCCGCGAGGCCTTCGGCCGGGGTGCGGTCTCCACCCCCCAGGAAGCGGTGGCCGCGACCTGGCGCTGGCGGGACGGCACCGCGTACCCGCGCCTGGTGCAGCTGTGCGGGCCCTCGGGCAGCGGCAAGAGCACCTTCGCCCGGAGCCTGCCCGGGGTGGACGCGTACATCGCCCTGGACGACCTGCGCGCCGACCGGGGTGCGCGCGCCGACCAGCGGGCCAATCCCGAGGTGCTGCGCGAGGGCCTGGAACGGCTGGACCGCGCCCTGGCCGCCGGGGGCACGGTGGTGTGGGACGCCACCTCCCTGACCGAGCAGCAGCGCGGCCTGGCCGGGGCGGTGGCCCGGCGCCGGGACGCGCTGGTCACCCGGGTGGTGGTCCTGGTCGGGGAGGCCGAGCTGAGCCGGCGCAACGGCGTGCGCCCGCACCCGGTGCCGGAGCCCGTACTGGCCGCGCAGCTGCGGCGGTTCAGCCCGCCGTACCCCGGACAGGCGCACCGTACGCACTACGTCGGGGCGGACGGGACGATCGAGGACACGGCCGGCTCGCTGGGGCGGGCCGGCGAGGTGGAGGACCTCTGATGCGCACCAGTGAGCAGCTCTACCACCAGGTCCGCTGGGACCCGCGCTTCGACCCGGCGCGGTTCACCCTCGGCCTCCTCCAGCGCGGGGCCGCCCCCAAGCGGGTGCCGCTGCCCTCCTTCGTGCCCGGCGGCGACATCCCCTGGCACCGGGTGCTGTTCGTCGAGGCGGACGGGGAGCTCGTGTGGGACCGGACCACCGGCGTGGACCGGATCGACTCGACGGCCGCCGGGCGGGTGCGGGAACAGCGGCTGCTGCGCGCCCCGTTCTTCACCGCCCGCACCCCGCACGCCTGGGAACCCGCGGCCGGTGCCTGGCTGCCCGTGCAGGCCGGACCGGCCGCCCGCCCTCCGGCGCAGGTGCGGCTGCTGACGTGGAACACCCTGTGGGACCGCTACGACGCCCCGCGCATCGCCACCGCCCGGCGCAGGCCTCTGCTGCTGGCCGACCTGGCGGTGTCCGGGGCCGACGTGATCGCGCTCCAGGAGGTCGAACCCGCGCTGCTGGCGCTGCTGCTGGCCGAGCCGTGGGTGCGGGACGGGTACGCGCTGGGCACCGATCCGAAGGGCCCGGACGTCGCGGCCAGCGGCCTGCTGGTGCTGAGCCGGCTCCCCGTGCGGGAGGCGGGGCTGCACGCGCTGGGCCCGCACAAGGCGGTCACCGCCGTCACCGTGGACACCGCGGGCGGGCCCCTGGTCGTCGCCGCGACCCACCTGACGAGCGACCACACCGAGAACGGCGCCGGCCTGCGGGAGGCCCAACTGGCGCGCCTCGCCGAGGGGCTGGGCGGGGTCGACGCCGGGGTGGCGCTGCTCGGCGACTTCAACGACGGCCGCTCCGGGCCCGAGGGGCCGGCGGCCGCGCTGGGCCTGCGGGACGCCTGGAACGAGGTACACGGCCCGCAGGACGACACCCCGACCTTCGACCCGGCGGCCAACCCCCTGGCAGCCGTGGGCTCCCTGTCGGGCCGGTCGGCCCGGCTGGACCGGATCCTGCTGCGCCCCTCCGGCGGCGCCCGGGTGCGGACGGCGGCGCTGCGGGGCGACTCCCCGGGACCCGGCGGACTGTTCGTCTCCGACCACTTCGGGGTGGAGGCCACCGTGGAGTACGCGGAACCGGACGCGGGGCCCGCGCGGTGCGGCGTACCGGCGACGGCCCGGACGGCGGTGGCGTGGCTGGCGCCGCCCGATCCGGTGGTCGGGGAGCTGCGCCGGGCGCACGACCCGCAGGCGGACCGCTGGCCGGCGCACGTGAACCTGCTGTTCGGCTTCGTGCCGGAGTCCTCCTTCGAGGAGGCGCTGCCGCTGCTGGCGGAGGTCGCCGCGGCGACGGAGCCGTTCACCGCCCGGCTGGAGGGGGTGCAGTCCTTCGGGCACCGGGAGGACGCCACCCTGTGGCTGGACCCGGCGGCGGGGGCGGGAGGCGACCTGCCGTGGCAGGAGCTGCGCCGCGCCCTCGCCGACCGGTTCCCGGGCTGCCGGGGGCGGGCGGAGGGCTGGACCCCGCACCTGACGCTGGGCCGCAGCACGGATCCGCGGCGGACGGAGCGGGAGTTCGCGGAGCGGCTCGGTCCCGGCGGGCCCCGTCCGGCCCGGGTCGGGGAACTCGCGGTGCTGTCGCGGCGCGGGGACGGGCCGATGCGGGTACGGGCGGTGGTGGAGCTGGGCACCGGCACCGTGCGCGTGCCCCGGCCGGACGGCCCGGCGGAGGCCGCCGAGGCGCCCGGCGCCGCCGAGGAGCTGGCCGCGCGGATCGCGGCGGCCCTGCCCGAGGGGCTGGTGCGGACGGCGGGCTCCCGCGGCATGGGCTGCGCCCTGCCGGGGGCCGACCTGGACCTCGTGGCCGTGCTGCCGGGCCCGGCGGACGCCGCCGGGGTGCGGGCGCGGGTGGCGGCCGCGCTGCCGGAGGCCCGGCGGCTGCGCGAGGTGACGGGCGCCCGGGTCCCGGGGCTGCGGCTGCGGGCGTCCGGCCTGGACGTGGACCTGGTGCTGGTGGGCGCCGGGCCGCTGGACCCGGAGCGGGCCGTGGCCCGGCGGGCGGAGCTGGGCGAGGCGGCGGCCGTGGCGCTGAGCGCGCTCGACGACGCCGACGCGGTACGGGAGTCCGTGGGCGACGCCCACGCGGCCTTCGCCGGGCTGGCGCGGGAGGTCAAGGCCTGGGCCCGGGCGCGCGGCCTGGACTCGGCGCCCTTCGGGGGGCTGCCGGGGCTCGCCTGGGCGGTGCTCGCGGCGCGGACCGTGCGGGAGGCGCGGGACCGCTCCCCCGCCGGGCTGCGGCGGGAGTTCTTCGGCACCTGGGCCGCCTGGGACTGGAGCGAGCCGGTGGCCCTGCGCCCGTCGGGCGGGGCCGGCCGCTCCCCGGACCCGGTGACGGTCCTGACCCCCTGTCCGCCGGTCCGCAGCTGCACCGCGCAGGTGGGGGCGGGCCTGCGGGACCTGCTGGTCCAGGAGCTGTACCGGGCCTGGGAGGTGCTGGAGGCGGACCCGGAGGACCTCGGCCGGCTGCTGACGCCGCCGCCGCTGCACCGGCGGCACGCGGCGTGGGCGGTGGTGACCGTACGGGCCGGTGCGGCCGCGGAGTTCGAGGAGCGGCTGGGCTGGACGCGGGGCCGGATGCGGGCCCTGCTCGCCGGGCTCCCGGACGCCCATGCCTGGCCCCGCCCGTTCGAGCGGACCGCGACGCTGGCCCGCTACGCGGTCGGCCTGGGTCCGACCCCGCCGGACGCCGCCGCGCTGGCCGCCGTGGCCGGCCCGTGGGCGGCGTCGCTGCCGGGGGTCGAGGTGGAGCGGGCCCGGTCGGGGGAGGTACCGGACCTGCCCTGAGGGCGGCCGTCCCGCGCGGGCGGCGCCGCGAGGGCCTCGGTCTCCGTGCGGGAGTCTCCGTGGGGGGCCTCCGGTCGGGGGCGCCTCTGTGCGGGGGCCTCCGGTCGGGGGCGCCTCGTGTGGGGGCTCCGCGCCCCGGGCGGCCGGTCCTCACACCTCGACGACGATCTTGCCCGCCGTGTGGCCCTCCTGGCTGAGGGCGAAGGCGGCCGCGAGTTCGGTGAGCGGGTAGGTCTCGGCGACCGTCACCGTCAGGCGGCCCTCGTCGGCGAGGCGGCCCAGGGCCGCGAGGTCCCGGGAGTCGGGGCGGACCCAGATCCACCGGCCGCCCGCGCCCAGGACCGTGTGGTCGGCGATGGAGGCGTGGCGTCCGCCGTCGGCGAGGACGGCCCGGGTGACGTCGAGGACGCCGCCGACGAAGTCCGCCACCACGGTGACCCCGTCGGGGGCGAGGGCACGGACGCGTTCCGTCAGGCCGTCCCCGTAGGCGACGGGTTCGCAGCCGAGGGCGGCGAGCCGCTCGTGGTTGCGCGGGGAGGCGGTGCCGATCACCCGGGCCCCGAGGGCCCGGGCGATCTGGACGCCGAGGGAGCCCACGCCGCCGGCCGCGCCGTGCACCAGGACCGTGTCGCCTGCGCCGGTGCCGAGCCGGGTGAGCAACTGGTACGCGGTGAGCCCGGCCAGCGGCAGGCCCGCCGCCTGCCGCCAGTCCAGTGAGGCGGGCTTGGCCGCGAGGCACCGTACCGGGACGGAGACGTACTCGGCGAAGGTGCCGCCGTGCACCCAGTCCTTGCGGGCGTACCCCATGACCTCGTCGCCGGCCGTGAACTCGGGGGCGTCGATGCCGGCCCGTTCGACGGTGCCCGCCACGTCCCAGCCCGGCACGACGGGGAACTCGACCTCCATCAGGCCGTCGAGCCCGCCCGACATGATCTTCCAGTCGACGGGGTTGACCGCCGCGCAGCGGACCCGGACGAGGACCTCGCCCGGGGCGACCTTGGGGAGGGGGAGGCGGGTCTCGGCGAGCACCTCCGTCCCGCCGTACGTCTCGTACGCCATCGCCCGCATGGTGCCCTCGGTGTCCTGCGACATGGAATCGGCCTCTCCGTGAACCCGAACCGACGGAATCGCCCCTTCCCCATCCCACCACGGGAGGCCGCCCGGGCCGCTGAGCGCAACGCCGCCGGCGGCGCCGCGCGTCGGCTCACTCGTACTCGGTGCCGCCCTTGCGCGTGAGGTAGGCGGGGCTGACCGCCTTCGCGATGGCGCGCCCGCCGACCACCGGGCTGTACCGCTCGGCCGCCGGCCGGATGACGACCCCCTCGCGCAGGTGCAGCCCGCGCCCGGACACGGTCTCCCGGCCGCTCGCCAGCTCCAGCACCGCCTCCAGGGCGTACGGCCCCTCGAAGAGCCGGGGCACCAGCGGGAGTTCGCCGTCCCGGAGGACCTCCGCCGGATCCAGCCAGCGCACCTGTCCGTCGATCTCGGCCGATACGTCGAAGACGGCGTATCCGGGCGGGGTGTCGGCCGTCGCGGCCTTCACCCCGTACGCCAGGTCCTGCACCCCGGCCCCGTACACCTCGCCGAAGACACCGACCCTGCTCGCGCCCAGCCGCTCGGCGAGCCGGGCCGCGACGCCGTCGACGCCGTGGCCGCGTACGGCACGCCAGTAGACGTTGCGCTCGTCCTCCTTGAGCGCCAGCCCCTTGGCGCCGACGCCCTTGGAGGAGACCAGCACCCGTCCGTCCGCGGCGACGTAGGTCAGCAGGCAGGCCGTGCCGTGGAGCTTCTCCGTGAGGACGACGGGCTCGCCCTCCTCGAAGATGCCCGGGTAGCGCTGGAGGTTCTCGATGTCCACCCACGGCAGCAGGTCGGGGGCCGGATCCACGTCGCCGGCCATGGTCGTGGGCACGGGCGGGGACCATTTGACGATGCCCAGGGCCTCCGCGAAGTCGGTGCCCTCCTTGGCCGCGAGGGCCAGGTCCAGTCCGGCCAGGGCGCGGGGCCGGCAGACCAGGCCCTGGGAGAGCTCGCCGCGCAGCCGGACCGCCTTGACCCGGTCGGCGGAGCTTCCGGCCAGCCGTCCGGTCAGTCCCAGTTCCTCGATCAAGGGAGCGGGCAGGACGGCTTGTTCGGGTATGTAGAGGGCGAAGTCCCCGGTGCGGTAGGCCCCCTTGGCGACGACGGCGCGGTAGAGACCCACCTGGGCCAGCTCCAGCGCGTCGGCGTTGGGGTGTTCGTGGACGGTCAGCTCTTCGACGGTGACTCGCAGGGTGGACACGGGCGCCTCCTGGGGCTCGGCGGTCGGTTCGACGTGCCAGGCCACTGTCGGCGCCGGCATTTGCGCTGGTCCAGCGGATTTCGGAGTGTTAGCCTGCGCCGCGGTCCAGCCCATCGCCCGTGCCCTCAACGGAGGTTCACATGTCACGTCGCCCCGTCACGGTCGTCACCGGCGGCAGCCGGGGCATCGGCGCCGCGGCCTGTGTGCGCCTCGCCGCCGACGGGCACGACCTGGTGCTCGGGTACGCCCGTGACGGGGCGGCCGCCGAGGCCACCGCGGAGCGCGTGCGGGCGGCGGGCGCGCGCTGCGTGACGGTGGCCGGGGACACCTCGCGGGAGGAGGCGGTGGAGCGGCTCTTCGACACCGCCGCGGCCGAACTCGGCCCCGTCACCGGCCTGGTGAACAACGCCGGGGTGACCGGCCCCCTGGGCCGGCTCGCCGACGCCCGGACCGAGGACCTGCGGCGGGTGGTGGAGGTGAACCTGCTCGGGTACCTGCTGTGCTGCCGCCGTGCCGCCCGGGACATGGCGCGCACCGGCGGCGGGGCCGTCGTGAACGTCTCCTCGGCGGCGGCGACGCTGGGCAGCCCCGGGGACTACGTCCACTACGCGGCGGCCAAGGCGGCCGTGGACGCGCTCACCGTGGGGCTGTCGAAGGAGCTGGGTCCGGACGGGATCCGGGTCAACGCCGTGGCGCCGGGCATCATCGAGACGGACATGCACGCGGCGATGGGCGATCCGGACCGGCCGGCGAAGGCGGCCGCCGGGATCCCGCTGGGCCGGCCGGGGCAGCCGGAGGAGGTCGCCGGGGCCATCGCCTGGCTGCTGTCCGGCGACGCCTCGTACACGACCGGAGCGGTGCTCCGGGTCTCCGGCGGCCGCTGACCGGGCGCGGGGACGCGCGGCTCAGCCGAAGGCCGCCTGGGTCGCCGGGCCGTAGACGCCGCTCGGGTCGCCCTTGATGTCCCGGTCCCGCTGGAGCTGCGCGACGCCGCGCTTGGTCTGCCCGTCGTAGACGCCGGTCACCCGGACGTACGTGAACCCCTGCCCGTAGAGCCGCTCCTGGAGGGCGGCCACCTCGGGCCCCTTGTCCCCCGGGCGCAGGGTCCCGGAGGACCCGGCCGGCGGCTTCGCGGCCCCTCCCGTGGCCGTGGGGCTCGTCGTGGGCTTCGCGGAGGACGCGGACGCGCTGGGGCTGCGCTTGGCGGAGGCCGAGGGGGACGCGCCGGCGGCCTGGCTCCGCACGTCGGGGTCCCCCGCGCCCGGGCTGCGTGCGGGCAGTGCCGGCAGGGCGAGGTCGGGGTGCGCCGAGGCGGGTGCGGCCTCCGGTTCGGGCCCGCCCAGCAGGAACACCAGCGAACCCGCCCCGGCCAGCGCCAGCACCGCGAGGACCGCGAGCGGCAGCCGGCTCCCGCGCCGCGCGTCCGCGCGACCGGCGGCCCGGGCGGGCGTACCGGCCGGGGCAGCGGACGGCGCGGGCGGCGCCTCGGCCGTGCGGGGCAGCGGCTGCGTCGTCTCCTCCAGGGACTCCGGCAGCGAGGGCCAGGCGGGGTAGGCCGAGGCGGACGGGTCCTCCGAGGCGGCGACGTAGGGGCGTACGAACAGCCGGTCGTCGGGCTCGGGGACGTTCTCATGGGGGTGTGGGGACACGGTTGTCTCCGGGCGCGGACGGGGGCCGGCGCGGCGGTGCGGTACCGGCCCCCGTCCAGCCGGTCAGGCCCTGCGCCGCCGGACGGCGGGGGCCGTGCCCGCCCCCGGGACCGGGGCGGTGAACGGGGCGCGGGCGGGTATCGGCATCTGGGACTTCTCCGAAGTGCGGATCATTCGGTGGCTCTTGAGCGGACTCTTTCCGTCCGGGCCCGCTTCGTCAAGCCGAGTGTCCGTTCCGCCCCATCCATCCTTTCTGCTCCGGCCGGGTGCCGGGGGTGGGGCCGACGCCCGGCGCCCGGCCCGGATCGAGCTCCCGGCCGCGGCCCCCATCCCGGTCCCGGTCCCCGTCCCGGTCCAGATCCCGGTCCAGGTCCCGGCGGGAGGTGACCGCGACCGTCAGGGCGGCCGCCAGCATCAGGGCCGCCCCGGTGAGCGGAGCCGCAGGCACGGAGAGGCCGTCCACCGCGAGCCCGCCGGCCAGGGCGCCCGCCGCGATGGCGAGGTTGAACATGGCCACCATCAGGGAGGAGGCGGCCTCGGCGGCCCTCGGCGCGGCCTGGAGCATCCAGCGCTGGAGGCTGACGGAGACCCCGCCGAAGACCAGGCCCCAGACCAGCAGCAGCACGGTCCCGGCCACGGCTCCGGGCAGGACGGCGATCAGCGCCAGTACGGCGGTGAGGGTGGCGCTGACGGCGAGGAGCGTACGGCGGGCGTCGCGCCGGCCGGCCAGGAAGTTCCCCGCGACCCCGGCGAGGCCGTAGCCGAGGAGCAGCGTGCTGACCATGCCGGGGCCGACGCCGGATACGTCCCGCAGGATCGGCCGCACGAAGGTGTAGGCGGCGAACTGGCCGGTGACCACCAGGAAGGTGACGATCACTCCGGCCCGGACCCCGCGGTTGCGGCGCAGCAGGGCGGGCAGTTCGCGGAAGGTGACGGGTGCCGCCGGGGGCAGCGCGGGCAGCAGCAGGAGCAGGGCGGCCGTGCTGAGGACGCCGAGGACGCCGACGGCGGCGAAGGCCGTGCGCCAGCCGCCCAGTTCGCCGAGGAGGGTCCCGGCGGGGACGCCGAGCACGGAGGCGGTCGGCACCCCGCCGAAGATCAGGGCCGTGGCCCGGCCGACGTGGTGGGCGGGGACCAGCCGGACGGCGAGCCCGCCCGCGATGGCCCAGAACCCGCCGACGCCGATGCCGACGAGCAGCCGGGCGGCCAGCACCACGGTGAAGTCGGGGGCGAGGCCCGCGGCGATGTTGGCGGCGGCCGTCAGGGCGATCAGCGCGACGAGGACGTGACGGCGGTCGGCGCGGGCGGCGCCGACGGTGACGAGGGGCGCGCAGAGGCCGGCGACGATCCCGGGGACGGTGACCATCAGTCCGGCGGTGCCGTCGGAGACTCCGAGGTCGGCGCCGACGGGGGTGAGCAGGCCGATGGGCAGCAGCTCGGAGGTGATCAGGCAGAAGATCCCGAGGGAGACGGCGACGACGGCCCCCCACGCCTTCAGGGGGCCCCGCCCGGCCGGGGCGCCGCCCGGCGGTCCGGACCGCGGGGACGCCGCGGTGGACACGGCGGGATCGGGAACGCTGGACGCGGCTGGTTCGGTCATGCTCGGCACTCCGTACGGCAGGCGGGCGGACGGTGGGTGCGGGGCACGGCGGCACCAGGCTCCGGGGGTCGCGCCTCCCCCGTCGCCCGCACTGCCGTGCCGTGCCGATCGCGTCCGGCCATTCTGCGACCGCCGGGGCCGTTTCCGGCCGCCTCCGAAGGATCGATTCGGCAACGCCCGGGCCGGGTGCCCGGCCGCCGTCCGGATCACCCGGACGCGTGAGCACCGGATCCGGGCCGCCCCGGACTACGGCATGGTGGTCGGATGCAGTTACGCCGGGCCGCCCTGCCCCTCTCCCTCCTCGCGCTCCTCGCGAGCGCCGGCTGCGTGTCCGTGGGCCCCGAGTCCGGCGTCACCGGCCCGGCACGGGGCTCCGTACCACCCGTGGACGCCCCGGACACCCCGGACGCCCCCGGCGCGCCGGACGGCACCGGCGCGCGCCACGCCCATGACCCCCCGCCGGAGCCGCCCCTGCCGCTGGGCGAGGTGCCGGAAGCGGAGCCGGAGCCCGGCCCGCCGGCCCGGCCGCCCGCCCGCCGGGTCCGTCCGCCCGCCGAGCGGCCGGCGAAGCCCGCCGTGCCCCGGCACGCACGACCGCCCAAGCCGCCCCCGCTGCGCGTGCCCCGGCCGCCGGCCGTACCCCGGCCGCTGCGCGGGGAGGAGCTGTGCGAGGCGGCGGAGGGGGCGGTGCCGCCGTCGATCGTGGACCTGTGCGTGCGCCAGTACGGCCGCTGACCGGGCCGCGGCCGGGGCCGGCCACGGGGCAGACTTGACCCTCACACCGTGTCAGGCCGTGCACTGGAAGGCGTCATGTTCACCATCGGAGACTTCGCCAAACACGGCCGGGTGTCGGTCCGCATGCTGCGGCACTACGACGCCCTCGGACTGCTGCGCCCCGCACGTGTGGACCCGGCGACCGGGTACCGCTCGTACGAGGCGGGCCAGCTGGCCCGCCTCAACCGCGTCATCGCGCTCAAGGAGCTCGGCTTCACCCTGGAACAGGTGGGGGCGGTGCTCGACGAGCGGGTGACCGCGGAGGAGCTGCGCGGCATGCTGCGGCTGCGGCACGCGGAACTGGAGACCGCCGTGGCCGAGGCGGCCGCGCGCCTGGTCCGGGTCGAGACGAGGCTCCGGACCATCGAGAGCGAGGGAACCATGCCCGCAGACGAGATCGTCGTGAAGAGCCTTCCGCCCGTGCGGCTGGCGGAACTGACCGGAGTGGCGCACAGCTACGCTCCGCAGGACATCGGCCCGGTCATCGGCCCCTTGTACGAGGACCTGTGCGGCCGCATGGAGAGCGCCGGGGTGGTTCCGACGGGTCCGGGTCTGGCGTACTACGAGGAGGCTCCCGGCGGCGAGCCGGGATCCGTCCTGGTGCACGCCGGGCTCCCGGTGGCCGCCGCCGTCCGTGCCGAGGACCTCGGCTCCGGTGTGCGGGTGGTGGAGCTGCCCGGGGTCGAGCGGGCGGCGACCGTGGTGCACCGGGGCGCGATGGACGGCGTACTGCCGACGGCGCAGGCCCTGGCCCGGTGGATCGACGCGAACGGCCACCGCTCGGCGGGGTATGCCCGGGAGCTGACGCTGGCCTGCCCGCCGGACCGGGAGCTGTGGGTCACCGAGCTCCAGGAGCCGCTGGCCTCCTGAGGGCCCGGCGGCGGTCGCGGGCGGCCGCGCAGCGCCGGGCGGTGTGCCGGCGGGCCGTCCGCAGCCGGCGCACCGCGCCGTGCCCGCGCCGGCTCCACTCGGCGCGGGGCAGCCCGGCGCGGTGGCCGCCGCCGGTGATCAGGGCGTTGACCGGGGCGTGCGGGTCGGCGGCGACCCCCTTGGCGATCAGCACGCCGACGAGGAGCGGGACCAGCGCCACGGCGAGCGCGGAGCCGGCGGCGCTCACGTGCCCGAGGCGGGGGCTGGGGGTTGCGGGTGCCGAGGTGTTCATGCCGCCATTCCAGCAGCGGCGGCCCGGCGGGGAATCGGGGCGGATACTCAGTCCGTTGGACCCGGGGTACTCAGACGGTGGAGGGCGCGGTGGTGGCGGAACCCCAGGGCTTCGAGCCGGCGACCGGCGACGGGCCCGAGGCGCCCGGCCCGGGTCGGGCGGCGGAAGTGCGCACGGCGTACGAGGGGCTGCTGCAGATCCGCCGGCTGCTGGGCGGCGGTGCCTCCGGGCCGGCCCCGTGGGAGCTCCGGCTGGTGCCGCGCGCGGTGGCCCTCGTCCTGGAGGCGGCGGGCTTCCCGCCGTCGGCGGTGGACGCCCGGGGGCACCGCGTCCGGACCGGCTACCGGGTCGCGGCCATGGGGCCGGACCGGGTGGAGGTCACCTGGGCGGGACCGCCCGGCGGCGGGGCCGCCGGGGAGGAGCTGGAGCGCCTGAAGGCCTGTGCGGCGGAGCTGGAGCGGCACGGCTGGGAGTGCCTCCTCTACCGGGGCCCCCGTGGCCGCCGCTCCCTGGAGGTCGAACCCCGGCGGGAACCCGCCGGGGTGCGCCGGTGACCATGCGGCCGTGAACCGCCGCGTCGGCACCGCGAACGGGGTCAGGCGGCCGGGCTGGGGTCCCGGTGGCGCAGGAGCCGGAGGGCGTTGGCCACGACGACCAGCGTCGAGCCCTCGTGGACCAGGACGGCGGGGCCGATGCCCAGGCCCAGCGCGGTGGCGGGGACGAGGACGGCGACGATGCCCAGGCTCAGCCACAGGTTCTGCCGGATGACGCGGCTCGCGCGGCGGCTGAGGCCGGTGATGAAGGGGAGGCGGCGCAGGTCGTCGGACATCAGGGCGATGTCGGCGGTTTCCAGGGCCACCGCCGAACCGGCCGCGCCCATGGCCACGCCCACCGTGGCGCCGGCCATGGCGGGGGCGTCGTTGACCCCGTCGCCGATCATGGCCGTGCGGGCGGTGCGGCGCAGCCGGGCCACCTCGGTGACCTTGTCCTGCGGCAGCAGGCCCCCGAGGGCCTCGTCCACGCCGACCTCGCGCCCGACGGCGTCGGCGACGCGCTGGTCGTCGCCGGAGAGCATCACGGCGCGGGTCACCCCGAGCCGGCGCAGGGCCGCGACGGTCTCGGCGGCCTCGGGCCGGGGGGCGTCCATCAGGCCCAGGGTGCCGAGCCAGCGGTCGCCGCGGCGGACCAGCATCGTGGTGCGGCCGGTGCGCGCGAGTTCCTCGGTGCGCGCGCGCAGGGCGGCCGGTACGGGCGGGCCGGCGAGGGTGTCCGCGTAGGAGAGGCTGCCGATGTGGACGGGCTCGCCGTCGAGTTCGGCGCTGACCCCGCGGCCGATGACGGCCCGGAGGCCGACGGCCTCGGGTGCCCCGGCGGCGGCCGCGGCCGGGGCGGCCGCCAGCAGGGCCGGGGCGTCCCGTACGACGGCCTGGGCGAGGGGGTGGTCGCTGAGGCGCTGGGTGGCGAGGGCGGTGCGGAGCAGTTCCTCGCGGCCGGCTCCGTCGGCGGTCTCGACCTCGGTGAGGCGGGGACGGCCCTCGGTGAGGGTGCCGGTCTTGTCGAAGGCGAGGGTGCGCAGGCGGCCGAACTCCTCCAGCGGCGCCCCGCCCTTGACCAGTACTCCCCCGCGGGCGGCACGGCCGACGGCGCTGAGGACGGCGGCCGGGGTGGCGATGGCGAGGGCGCAGGGGCTGGCGGCGACGAGGACGGCCATGGCCCGGTAGAAGGTGTCGGTGAAGGGCTCGCCGGTGAGGGCGCCGAAGCCGAGCAGGGCGGCGACGAGGACGAGGACGCCGGGGACGAAGACCTTCTGGAAGCGGTCGGTGAACCGCTGGGTGGGAGAGGTGCGCTCCTCGGCGTCCTGGACCATGCGGACCACGCGGGCGAGGGTGTTGTCGGCGGCCAGGCGGGTGACGACGACGTCCAGGGAACCGGATCCGTTGACGGTGCCGGCGTAGACGCGGCCGGCGGGGTCGATGCCGGCGGGGTCCGCCAGGGCGGCGGCGCGGTCGGTCACCGGGGTCTTGTCGGCGGGGACGCTCTCTCCGGTGATGGGCGACTGGTCGACGCTGCTGACGCCGGCGGCGACGAAGCCGTCGGCCGGGACGCGGGTGTGCGGGCGGAC
Organism: Streptomyces sp. NPDC043896; assembly: GCF_056435605.1. NCBI lineage: Bacteria > Bacillati > Actinomycetota > Actinomycetes > Kitasatosporales > Streptomycetaceae > Streptomyces > Streptomyces sp. NPDC043896. The sequence goes on along the minus strand of NZ_JBWKEE010000002.1, from coordinate 175,671 downwards.
GAGGACGGTGTCGCCGACGGTGAGCTCCTCGACGGGCACCTCGGCGGGCTCGCCGCCGCCGCGCCGGACCAGGGCGGTGCGCGGGGCGAGGGCGCCCAGGGCCTCGATGGAGCGCCGGGCGCGGCCCATGGCGTACTCCTCCAGGGCGTGGCCGAGGCTGAAGAGGACCAGGAGGACGGCGCCCTCCTCCCAGCGGCCTGTGGCGGCGGCTCCGGCCGCGGCGACGAGCATCAGGAAGTCGACCTGGAAGCGGCCCTCGCGCAGGGTGGCCACGGCCTCTCGCAGGGTGAAGAACCCGCCGAAGGCGTAGGCGGCCATGAAGAGGGCCGTGGCGGCGGGGCCGCCGTTGCCGGTCAGCTGGAGGGTCAGTCCGGTGAGGTAGACGGTGAGGGCGAGCAGGGCGCTGACCAGCTCCGCGCGCTCTCCGGCCTGCTTCGCCACATCGCGGGCGACGTCACGCATCACGCTGTTCATGGCATCAATATATCAGCACATCGAAATATGTAGACGTGTGCACGTCCTGATCCGGCGATCTAGGGTGGCCCCCATGGAACCAGCCGTGGAGCCGACCGTGGAAGCCGCCGTGGAGCCGACCGCGGAAACAGCCGTGGAAGCCGTGCTCACCGAGCCCGACGCGGCGGCCGTCGCCGAGGTCATGCAGGGCCTCGCCTCACCCGCCCGGATCCGCATCCTGGCCCGGCTCCTGCACGCACCGTGCTCGGTCGGCGGCCTGGCCGAGGCGCTCGGCCTCGGCCAGCCCACCGTCTCCAACCACCTGCGCCTGCTGCGCCACCTCGACCTGGTGGGCGGCCGGCGCGACGGGCGCAGCGTGATCTACGAACTGCACGACGAGCACGTCACCGCCCTGCTCCGGCAGGTGCTGGAGCACGTGCACCACGGGCGTCAGGCGTAGAGCGCGCCCGGGTGCACCCAGGAGGTGTGCCCGAAGACGTTGTCGTCGTCGACGGCCACCGTCAGGTTGGTGACCTTCAGGCCGTACTGGCTGGGCGTCGTGCCCGCCGGGCAGGCGATCCGCTCGGCCGGGAAGTTGAGGAAGAAGTCCGGTCCGTACTCGCCCGTGTCGTTGCGGTGGCGGGAGAGGACGTAACCGGTGTCGCCCCAGAAGTAGACGGCGGCGAGCGGGGTCGCCGTCGTCCGCACGACGACGTCGTCCGCGTGGTCGGAACCGCCGTCCGGGCGGACGCAGCGGAAGGTGCGCGCCGTGTCGGCGCTGGCGCGGAAGCGGTCGTCGGTGCTCCACAGACCGGCCCGGTAGCCGGGGGTGTCGCGGACCCCGTGCAGGACCACGCTCAGCCTGAATCCGCCGCATCCCGGCGTCGGGTGGTACTCGTGGTACCTCAGCCGGCACTGGCGTTCGCCGGTGGCGGCCGTGGGATCGGGGTCGTACGGCCGGGGCACCACGGCCCCGTGGAAGCGGAAGGTGGCGGAGACGGCGCCGGGCGCGGGTGCCGGGACCTCGACCGTCTGCGAGGCGTGGGCGGCGCCCGGGCCGGCCATCACCAGGCCGAGCCCCGCGAGCAGTGCGAGGAGCAGCCGGGCGGGGCCGCTGCGGGCCGTGCGCGGTGCGGGCAGGCGTAAGCGTGCCATCGGATGGTTCCCCCCTGGACCAGTGGATGGTGCGAACAGGGGGGACCCTAGCGGCGGAAGGGGCCCTTCGGCAGGGGGCCGCCTGCCCGCGAGGGGGCGCGCACCTCGGCCGGCGCGCGCCCCCTGGTGGCCGTACGGTCACGGCGCCCCGAAGGTCAGCCGCAGCTGCGGCGTGCCCTCGTTCGCCGCCGCCTCGGAGGACCACAGCCACAGGGCGTCCGTCCCCGTGCCGGTCAGCGCCAGGCTGTAGGAGCCGCCCAGGGCGCCCGCGAGGGCGGCCGTGTCCAGCCCGGCGGTGTGGACGGCCGAGCCGTCCGGGATCCCGGGGAAGCTCCCGAGCGCCGGAGCGCCCGTGCCGGGGCGGTTGGCGTGGGTGGTCCCGGCCTCCGACCAGGCTCCGGTGACGGGGACCACCGAGAGGGTGTCGGTGGTCCCGGCGCCGGCCATGGTGCTGGTCTTGACGCTCAGCGCGGCCGACTTGAGCACCTTCCCGGCGGGTGCGGCGGGCAGGTCGAAGCGCAGGTAGCTCGCGTACAGCGGGGTGCCGCGCACGGCCAGGGAGCCGGAGGTCCCGTAGTTGGTGCCCGGGGCGCCCGCGTTGGCGTACGTGTCCTCGGCCGCCGTGAGCCGGACGACCGAGTCGGCCGGGGCGGAGGCGAGGGCGAAGTGGTTCCGCACCTGCGCCGCGCTCAGGACGCCCGGGTAGACGGCGGTTTCGTCGAGCCGGCCCGCCCAGTGCTCGGCGGCGGGGCGGTCCGGCCAGCCGCCGAGGCCGTCGAAGCCGGTGCGCCAGTAGCCCGCGAAGTTCTCGTGGGTGGTGACGGGGAGGGTGCCCTTCTGGACGCCGTCCACGTACAGGGTCATGCCGCCGGGGCCCTGGGTCGCGACGACGTGGTGCCACTTGTCGTCGTTGTACGCGGCGGCCGTGGTGATGGTCCGGGTGGCTCCGGTGTAGACGCCGTAGACCAGCCGGCCGTCGTTGGTCATGTAGATGTGCTTGTCGTACTGACTGCTGCCGTTGGTCTGCTGGTTGCCGAAGCCGACGAGCTTGCCGCCCTGCGTGGTGTTCGTCTTGAACCAGGTCTCGATGCTGTAGGTGGCGCCCACGGTCTGCCGGCGGTCGCCGTAGACGTGGGCGTTCGTGCCGTTGAAGCCGATCGCCGTGCTCGCGCCGGCCACCGCGCCGGGCGACTGGCGCAGGGCCGGGCCGTTGTGGTGGACGCCCGCCTGGTTCCCGGCGGCCGAGGAGTCCGCCGCGAACGGCAGGACCGCGTCGTCGTAGCGCCAGTACAGCTGGGCGCCGTCCGCGCGGACCTGGTTCGGGTAGGCCTCGGCGGAGACCGGGACCGTGACGGTGGCCGGGGCGGACGGGACGCTGACGTTGCCCGCCGCGTCGGCCGCCGTCACCCGGTAGGTGTACGTCCGGCCGGCCTGGGCGGTGGTGTCCGTCCAGGAGGCCTGCGGCCTCTTGAAGAACAGCGAGTCGGCGGTCACCGTGGCGATCGGGGTGGGCGAGCCGTCGCGGTGGATCCGGTAGGTCAGCGCACTGTCGTCCAGGTCGAGGCTGGTCCGCCAGCGCACCTGGACCTCGCCCGGCGCGACGCTCGCCGCGCTCGCCACGGGAACCGTGGGCGCGCCCGTGTCGTTGGCGGAGGAGAAGCGCGTCAGGCTCTGCTGCGCCGCCCCGTTGACGGTGGTGAACTCCCCGCCGACCCACAGGTAGGGGACGCCCGACTTGGCGCCCACGGTCATCACGCGCGGGCCGATGCCCTCGCCGATGCCGTCGTTGGTGTCGGGGGACCAGCCCAGCTTGCCGGTGCCCGTGGTCGGCTGCGCCAGCAGGTGGTGGCGCTGCCCGTCGGGGAACTCGCCGACGCCGGAGCAGTCGTGCGCGTGCGAGGCGCTGTAGAGGACGTTCTGGTACGGCAGGACGGCCTGGGTGGCGCCCAGGCAGGTGTCGCGCCAGCGCTGGCCGAAGCCGGCCAGGTCGAGGGCGATGCGGCCGTCGAAGACACCGCCGCCGGTGCCCTCGTTGGCGGTGTAGAAGCCGGTGGCGTCGGTGGCGATGTCCTTGACGACCGAGTGGGTCTCGATGAAGCCGGGGTAGCCCTTGGTGAGGGCACCGCTGGCGGCGTCGACCACGGCCAGCGCGTGCGTGTTCGTCCCGTTGACGGTGAAGAAGTCCCCGCCGAGCAGGACGTTCCTCCCGTCCGGGGTGACCTCGACGGCGCGGACCGGCTCGTCGGCGTCGGCCCGGAAGGGGCGCAGCGCCCCGTCGGCGGTGGCGACGGCGGCGAGGCGCTGCCGCGGCTGGCCCGCGACGGTGAGGAAGTCGCCGCCCGCGTAGACGGTGTCGCCGGTGACGGCGATGGCCCGGACGGTGGCAGCGAAGGCCGGGCGGAAGGAGGGCTTCACGGTGCAGGTGGCCACGTCGACGGCGGCGATGCTGGAGACCGGGGTGCCGTTGACCGCGCCGAAGTAGCCGCCCGCGTAGAGGGTCTTCTTGTCCGGCGAGACGGCGAGGGCGCGGACGGTGGCCGTGCCGCCGGCGATCGTGAAGGACAGGGTGCAGGAGGTCGGCGCGCCGGTAGCGGCGTCGAAGGCGGCGAAGTTGACCGCCTGGCGTTCGGCGCCGGGCGCCCCCGCGGGCGGGCGGACCGCCGAGAAGGTGCCGCCGGCGAAGACCGTGCCGCCCGCCTCGGCGAGGGCCCAGACGACGCCGTTGGGCTGCCAGGTGGCCAGCGGGTCCGCGGTGAAGGCCACGGGCGGGGTGATGGCCGCCGCCCGCGGGACGAGGCCGAGGCCGGCCGCGGTGCCGGTGCCGGCCAGTGCCAGGACGAGAGCGGCCGCCAGGCCTCTGGATCTGCGCATGAACCCCCCAGTTCGTCGTCCGTCGCACCGCCGTACCGCGCTGCCGGTACAGCGGTGTCCGGGCGTTCGTGTGTACGTCCGTACGGGCGCACCCTAGGGCGAATCACCGCGCCGGTCACCACACTTGACCCGCAGGATGCCGAACGCACCCGCCGCACCGGCCGGTTCGGGCCGCGGGCGGGGAGCGGCGCGGCGGTGCCGCCGGGGAGGACCCGACCCGGAAGCGTCAATTCCGGCAGTCTCGGGCCATCCCCTCACACACGGCCACCGGGCCAAAACCGCCCCACGCCGGGCCGCGCGCCTCTACCGTGCCCTGAGGGCAGGGCCGGCGACGGAGGGCGGGGCTGATGGACGACGAAGAAGACATGCGACTGGCGAGGATCACTCCGGAGATCTCCCGCCGCACCCTGGCGATGCTGCGCGGCCTGGCCGGGCTGGAGCCCCCGGAGCAGGTCCCCGAGGACGCGATGACGGTCGCCGACGCGATCTTCGACGACCACGGCACGGACGGCCTGCGGGTGCTGGTGATGACCCTGGCCGCCTGGGCGACCGCGCAGATCGAGAACGTCGCGGAGCTGAGCGGGCGCAGCCACGAGGCGGTGCTCGACGCGATGGAACTGGCCTGCCTGGAGGCCAGTGCCGAGGAGTAGCCCCCGGAACGCTCCGGAAGGGTTTCTTCCGCCCGGCTGCGGGCGACGCTCGGGACAAGCCCGGCCGTCGTCCGCCACCCTGGGTGGACGGCGGAGGACCGACCGTGTCCGCGTCCCGGCATGCCCTGTTCCGGGCCCGGGTCGGCGACACTGGGGGGACCAGAGGGTTGTGGGGGGTCGTGATCGGAGGCCGTCGTGAGCACACCTTCCCCCATCCGGATCGCCGCCGTGCTCTCAGCCGAGCACCGCGGCCGGCTGATGTCCCACGCCCGTGAGGTCAACTTCCCCGAAGGCGCACCGCTCTTCGACGAAGGCGGCCCCGCGCAGGCCTTCTGGATCGTGCGCTCCGGGACGGTGACCCTTGAGGTCCCGCTGCCCGGCCGCCGCACCCCGGCCCCCGTCGAGAGCCTCGGCCCCGGGGAGCTCGTGGGCTGGTCGTGGCTGTTCCCGCCGTACGTGTGGCAGCTGAGCGCCGAGGCCATGACCCCGGTACGCGCCTACGAGTTCGACGGCGCGACCGTCCGGATGCTCATGGACGCCGATCCGGCCTTCGGCTCCGCGATCGGGCACTGGGTCGGACGGGTGCTCGCCGTGCGGCTCCAGCAGACCCGCAACCGGCTCCTCGACCTCTACTCCCCGCGAGCGGGGGCGGGCCTCTGAGCGCGGCCCGGCCTTTCGGGCAGGCGTGTTCGGCCGTTTCCCGGAATCCCTCCTTCACAGGTCACGGCGAGGGAGGCGGCTGCGGACTGCACTCATGAGCTTACGATCGGTGACGGAAAACAGCGGTACGAACGGGCGTTCACGCCGTGGATGGGCAAGACTCCCGTCCGTTATCCGAAACGCCGACCCGAGGAGTGTTCGCAATGCGGTCCATCACCAGGAGTCTGGGACTGGCTTCCGGAGCAATGGCCCTCACCGCCCTGACCGCGCTCGCCGGCACCGGAGCCGCCGACGCGGCACCGGCCGGGGCGCAGCGGCTGTACGCGCCGTCCGCGCTCGTGGTCAGCGTGACGGCCGGCGAGGACACCGCCAACGGAACGGTGCTGCGCGCGGCCACCCTGGTGTGCGCGCCGCGCCCGGGCGGCACGCACCCGGACCCGGCGGCGGCCTGCGCCGAACTGCGGGCCACCGGGGCCTCGCTGGACGCCCTGGCGGCGCCCCGCCCCGACACCGCGTGCACCCGGGAGTGGAACCCGGTGACGGTCACCGCCGAGGGCGTGTGGCAGGGGCGCAAGCTGAGCTACACGTACACCTTCGGCAACCCGTGCGGGCTGCGCAGCACCACCGGGGTGCTCTTCGGCATCTGAGCCCCGCCGCCCCCGGGCCGCGCCGCGCCGGGCCGCGCCGCCCCCGTCAGCCCAGTTCGAGGCTGGTGATCCCGTACAGCCCGGCCAGCTCGGCCTCCGGCGGCTCGCCGGTGTACATGCGGGCCGTCTCGAAGGCCGGGGTCAGGCCCAGCGCCTCCGCCATCGCGTTCGCCGCCGGGTTCGCGCCGGGCACGTCCACGGCCACCTCCCCGCCGGGGACCTGCCCGGCGAGCCGCCGCACCAGGGCGGCCGCCACCTCCGGGGTGGCGGCGTAGAGGGGGCCGATGCGGGAGGCCCCGCTGCACGGCCGGACCACGCCGAGGCCCTCGACCCGGCCGTCCCTGACGGCCGCGAGGGCCGTCCGGCCGGGCAGCGAGGTCCAGGCGGAGAGGAAGGCGTCGCGCGCCTCGGGAAAGAAGCGCCGGTCGTAGGCGGCGAGGCTCCCGAACGGCAGCGCGGCCGCGTCCACGACGGTGACGCCGTCGTCCGCGCCGGGCCGGGGCACACCCTCGTAGCGCATGGTCGTCCAGGCGGAACGGAACCCGGACTTGCGGTAGTTGTCCTGCTGCTCGACCACCCCGTCCAGCCCGACGAGCCGGCCCCGGAGCCGGTCCATGCCGGCGTGCCACAGCCGGATGCCGTACCCCTGGCCGCGTACGTCGGGCCGGGCGATGTAGAAGCCGATGAAGCCGAAGCCGGCGCCGTAGCGCACGGCGGAGATGCAGGCCACCGGGTCCCCGTCGCGGCGCCCGACGAGGAAGCCGCCCGGGTCGGCGACCGCGAAGGCGAAGCGGTCGCTGTCCCCCGGGTTCCAGCCCTCCTGGTCCGCCCAGGTGCGCAGCAGTTCCATGTCGGCGGCGCTCGCGCCGGTGATCTCGAATCCCGTCATGGGCGGTGTTGTACCAGAACGGCAGGCTCCGGCGCAGGGGCGCTAACCAGCCGTCAGCAGCGCGGTGAGGGCGGCCGGGTCGACGGCCGGATGGAGATCGCTGACCTGTCCGTCGCCCACCTCGACGACCCTCCAGACCCCGTCCTCGCGGAGCGCGAGGTCCGTGGTGACGAAGCGGCAGCCCAGCTCCCCGACGGCCGCCCGGACCGGTGCGAGCGCGGACCCGCCGGGCAGGGCGGCGGCCGGTCCGGTGTGCTCCGGGCCGTCCGGATGGGGGGTGACCAGCCGGGGTTCCCCCTCGTACCACCAGACGCGGACCTCGGGGCCGGTGAAGCGCTCGAAGGCGCGCAGGACGATGCCGCCCGCGAGGAACTCGTCCTGGAGATCCACGAAGCGGCCCACCACGCGGCGCACGGCGGGGCCGTCGGCGAGGTCGGGGAGGTGGCAGGCCTCGTGCCACTCGTGCTTGCGGGACTTCACGTAGTCCTTGACGATGCCCGGCCCGGCCGGGAGGGCGGCGGCCAGCTCCGCGAGCCGCTCCCCGTCCGGGGTCTCGCGCGGGGCGGCGGGCAGCCAGCGGCTGGCGGGCGTCAGCGCGGCGAACGTCTCGTACCAGCCGGGCAGTTCGTGGGCGCGCCGGTAGTCCCCGGGGGTGACGGACAGCCGGGCGCCGCGCCCGCGCAGCGCCGCGTCGAGGCCGGCGTACCGCTCGGCGGGCACCATCCAGCCCCGGTACCAGACGGCCCCCGCCCCGGCGGGGACCCGGTCCACCGCCCGTTCGGCGTCCCCGGCCAGCAGGGCGTCGTGGTCGACGAGCGCGACGGACCCGCCGGCGGTGCGCAGTTGCCGGGCCTCGGCCGCGAAGTGGGCGTCGGGCCGGCGCTCGTCGAGCGGGTCGCGGCAGTAGAGGACGGTGAGGGTGGTGGCCGGATTCATCCCCCCACCCTACGGATCAGCCCGCGCAGATCACGTCGTCGAGGGCGATCGGCCGGGAGTCGAGGCGGACGTACGCGGTGAAGGTGTCGGTGGCTCCGGAGTCCCAGGTGGTGGTGACGGTGGCCCAGCCGACGCCGGCCGTCTGCGCGACCGTGGCCGGGCCGATGGAGATGTCCCGGGGGACGCCGGGGGCGCAGAGCACCACGTCGGCGTCCGGGCTGTGGGCCTGTTTCTCCTTGAGCTGCTGCGAGATCCGCTCGCTGCGGTCCCGCGCGGAGGGGCCGTGGTCCCCGTAGAAGGCGGTGAGGAAGCGGGTGATCTCCTCGGCGGTGTGGTGGTGGCGGGCCCAGCGGGGCACGGGGTCGGTGAGGGCGGCCGCCGGGACCGACGCCGCGACGAGGGGGAGCAGGGAGGCGGACAGCGCGAGCAGCAGGGTGCCGGCACGGTGCGGGACGAGGGTCATGTCCGGTTTGTAGCCGCCCGCTCCCGCCGGGGGGCAGGGGCGCGGCGCGGGCTCACTCCGGTGGGCGTGGAGATTCACCGCAGAAACGACCCTCCCGGTGCGCCGACCGGCGGCCGGACCGTAATCCGCTCGCCCCGGCGGGCGGGTTCCGCCTAGGGTCGGCGCATGGGGAAGCCGCTTGTCGCAGTGTTCAGTGGGGCCGGGATGTCGACCGATTCCGGGATTCCGGACTACCGGGGGCCGCAGGGGTTGTGGCGGCGCGATCCGGACGCCGAGAAGCTCGTGACGTACGACTACTACATGGCCGACCCGGAGATCCGCCGCCGCTCCTGGCTGATGCGCGCCGAGCTGTGGTCCCTCGCCCCCCGCCCGAACGCGGCGCACGCGGCGGTGGCCGGGCTGGAGCGTTCCGGCACCCCGGTGCGGGTGATCACACAGAACGTGGACGGCCTGCACCAGCTCGCCGGGATGCCGGCGCGGAAGGTGTTCGAGCTGCACGGGACGGCGCGGGAGGTGCTCTGCACCGGCTGCGGCGCCCGGTCGGGCACGGAGGAGGCGCTGGCCCGGGTCGCCGCCGGGGAACCGGATCCCGCCTGCCTGGCCTGCGGCGGGATCCTGAAGACGGCGACGGTGATGTTCGGCCAACACCTGGACACCGAGGTGCTCGCGCAGGCGGTGGCCGTGGCGAAGGGGTGCCAGGTGTTCATCGCGGTCGGGACCACCCTCCAGGTCCAGCCGGCCGCCTCGCTCGCCGGGATGGCGGCCGAGGCCGGGGCGCGGCTGATCATCGTCAACGCGGAGGAGACCCCGTACGACCCGTTGGCCGACGAGCTGATCCGCGAACCGATCGGCACCGCCCTCCCGGCCCTCCTGGCCCGGTACGCCTGACGCCGCCTACCCGGCGTCGGCCGCCCGGCGCATCTCGGCGACGTCCAGCTTCTTCATGCCGAGCATGGCGGCCGTCGCGCGGGCGGCCCGGCCCGGGTCCGCGTCGCCGATCAGCTCGACGGCGCCGGGCGGGATGACCTGCCAGGAGACCCCGAACCGGTCCTTGACCCAGCCGCAGGCGGACTCCTCGCCGCCGTCCCGGGTGAGCGCGTCGTAGTAGTGGTCCGCTTCCGGTTCGTCGGAGCAGTGGATCTGGAAGGAGACGGCCTCGCTGAAGCGGAACTCGGGGCCGCCGTTCAGCCCGACGAACTTCTGGCCGTTGATCTCGAACTCGACGGTCAGCACCGTGCCGGCCGGACCGGGGCCCGCCTCGGTGTAGCGGACGGTACGCAGGATCCGGCCGTCCTTGAAGACGGAAAGGTAGTAGTCGGCGGCGGCCTCCGCTTCGCCGTCGAACCACAGGCACGTGGTGAAACCCCTGGTGGTCATGACTGCCTCCGGGCGGGTGGGTGCGGGGGGGCTGGAACGCCGTCCCTCACCTACAGACCGGTCCCGCGCCCGAAACTCATCGGGGGGCGCGGGACCGGTCCGTACGTTCACCCGCGCGGGCTACAGCTCCAGCATGCGGTCGACGACCCGCTCGGTCGCGCGGCCGTCGTCGAGGTCGCAGAACTCGGCGCGGAAGGCGGCCCGCGCCTCCGCGTACTCGGCGCCCAGTGCGTCGGCGTCGCGCACGGCGGCGATCAGCGCCGCCGTGTCCGTGAGCAGCGGGCCGGGGGCCTTCTCCGCCAGGTCGAAGGTGAAGCCGCGCAGGGTGTCGCGGTAGTGCGCGTAGTCGTACGTGAACAGCAGGATCGGCCGGTCGGTCAGCGCGAAGTCGCAGAGCGCGGAGGAGTAGTCCGAGATCAGGACGTCGGCGACGAGCAGCAGGTCGGTGGCGTCGGGCCAGCGGGAGACGTCGACGACGAAACCGTCGCGCACCCCGTCGCGGACCTGCTCGGTGACCCGGTAGTGGCCGCGGACCAGCAGGACGTGGTCCTCGCCCAGTTCGCGGCGGGCCGCGTCCAAGTCGATCCGCAAGTCGAGCTTGTAGCCGCCGCTGAAGCCCTCGCGGTTCTCCCGCCAGGTGGGCATGTACAGGACGACCTTCTTGCCCTCCGGCAGGCCGAGGCGCCGCCGGACCTCGGCGACGCGCTCGGCGTCCGGGCGGACGAGGGCGTCCGTGCGCGGGGCGCCGGCCTCGATGACCTCGCCCTTGTAGCCGAGGGCCCGCTTGAGGACGGGGGTGGCGTACGAGCTCGGCGAGGCCAGCAGCGTCCACTGGGCGCTGTCGTGCTCCAGGCCCTCCAGCACCTCGGGGCTGGTGTAGTAGTCGTGCGTGAAGTCGTAGCCGATCTGCTTGAGCGGCGTGCCGTGCCAGGTCTGGACGACGGTCTGGCCGGGGCGGCGCGTGAAGTGCGACGGCACGCTGTCGTTGACGACGTAGTACCGGGCGCGCGCCAGCACCTCCCAGGCCTCCAGGCTGTCGTACTGGACGGCGCGGGCGGTCGCGGGGACCTCGGCGCGGCCGTCGCGGACCAGCCAGACGTGCTCCAGCTTCTCGCCCCGGCGCACCAGCTCCTCGTGGATGGCGCGGGGGGAGTCGCCGGCGCCGTGCCCCTGGAAGGTGTCGTAGACGACCATGTCCTTGACCGGCAGCCGGCGCTGGGCCGGGTAGGTCTCGTCGCGGGCGATGCGCTGGGCGTGGCGGGAGCGGTCGTGCGGGCTCACCAGCGGGTCGGAGACCAGGACCATGCGGTCGCGCAGGCGTGCTTCGACGCGCATCCGGCGGCCGAGGACCGTCACGGCGTACGGGCCGCCGTTCAGGGCGGGCGCGATCAGCTGGACGGGCGCGCCGCGCTCGACGCCGAGGAGGCCCGCGGTGGTGCCGCCCTGCGCGGCCGGGCGCAGGGTGGGCCACCAGCGGCCCTGCGGGAGGGTGGTGCGGCCGGCGTAGGGCTCGGGCAGCACCGGCTCGAAGGAGGCCTCGAAGCGGTCGCCGTCCCGGGTGACGGGGTAGGTGAACTCCGTGCCGTGCTGGTCGTGCAGGACCAGTTCGTAGGCGTCGCCGGCGGTGGCGTCCGGGGCGTGGAAGACGCCGCCCAGGGTCAGCCGGCCCTCGCGGGCGGTGACGGTGTCGACCAGCGGCGGGGTGGGCTGGACGGAGAGGACGAGGTGTCCGCCGGTGCCGCGCTTGGCGAAGACGGCGCGCTCGCCGGCGGTGCCGGGCAGCGGTGCGACGAGGCCGTTGAAGCCGCCTCGCTCGTCATGGGCCAGCGGGTGGCTGGTGCCGTCGGCGCGGACCACGGTGAGGTTCCACGGCTCGGGGGTCCACCCGCCGGGCTTGGTCTCGGCGGCGGGTACGGCGGCCAGCTCGGCGAGCGGGACGACCGCGGTGAAGGGGGTCCGGCCGCCGGCCTTGGCGGCTCCGGTGGTCAGCGGGACGCTGACGGCGGTGCCGGTGAGGGCGTGCAGGGCGTGGAGGGTGACGCCTTCGCCGACCTCGGCGGCGAGCTCGCCGACGAGTTCGAGGGCGTCGTCGCGGCGGACGACGTCGAGGACGCGGGCCCGGACCACCTCGACCTGGATGGTGAGGGAGCCCGCGACGGTCGGCAGGACGCGGACGTCGGGGGTGGCCCAGTAGGCCGGCGGGTTCATCCCGCTGTCGTGCTCGCCGCCCCTGAGGCGGGCGCGGTGGAGGCCTCCGGCGCCGGTGACGGCGATGGAGGTGGTCCATATGCCGTCGTGCCACTTGCCGCCCGACTGGAAGACGGTGGGGTCGACGACGGCGGTGAAGCCGGCCCAGTCGGCGTGCCGCAGGGCGAGGTGCGGGGTGTTCACCGTGGCCATCGGGGAGGCGACGGTGCGGGTGCTGACGACGGTGCGGCGGCGCTTGCCCTGCTCGCGGAAGACCAGCATCTTGCGGGAGCCCAGGCGGCTCTCCGCGCCCAGGTGGCCGGGCAGGGCGTAGCCGCGCAGCAGCAGCTTGCCGTCGCTCCAGACCGCCTGCTCCAGGCGGCTGACGACGCGGCGCTCGCGCGTGCCGAGGGTCAGCAGCTTGGGGGGTACCGGCGCCTTGAGGAAGGGGTAGTCGGCCTGCGGGCGGGCCAGTCCCTTGACCGGCACGCTGTAGCTGAAGTCGCGCTGGTGGCGCGTGAGGGCGATGAACTCCTCGACGCGGCCCTCGCGGGCGAGGAAGGCCTTGAGCCGGTCGGCGACGGTCAGCTCGCTCCAGGGGCCGGTGCCGATCTCCCGGATGAGGCCGCCGACCTCCTTGACGAACGCCGCGCGGAACTCGGGGCCGCCCTCGTCGACGTACTTGTAGATGAGGGGCAGTTCCTCGCTGAGCACGTTGTGGTCGTAGTCGCGCAGGTAGCGGGCGTACTTCTCGCCCGGCTTGGCGAGCAGGGCCTCGCGGACCAGCCGTACGGAGGTGACGCGGTCGATGACGGAGACCGGGTCGGTGGAGCGCTGGGTGATGGAGCGCTCGCCGGTCTCGCGGACCCGCCAGTGGTAGACGACGTCGCTGATCACGTCGACGCTCTTGGCGAAGTAGTGCGCGGGGACGCTGACCGGGGCGTCCTCGTAGAGGATGCCCTCGGGGTACTGGAAGCCGTGCTCTTCCCAGAAGTCGCGCCGGTAGACCTTGTTCCACGCGGTGCGGTCGGTGACCAGCGCCGGGAACTTGGAGATGTGGGTCTTGGGACGGTCGTTCGCGAACGCGACCCGGTGGCCCCAGGACTGCTGCATGCCGACGGAGCGGAAACGCGTGACGTTGCCGGCGGCGAAGTCGGAGCCGGTCTCGTCGAGGGAGTCGATCATCCGCTGGTAGGCGTACGCCGGCATGGTGTCGTCGCTGTCGACGAAGGCGATGTACTCGCTGCCGGGGTCCGCGTGGCGGAAGCCCACGTTCCGCGCGGCGCCGAGGCCGGCGTTCTCCTGGAGGACCACGCGGAAGCGCGCGTCACGCTCGGCGAAGGCCTTGGCGATCACCGCACTGGTGTCGGTGGACCCGTCGTCGACGCAGACGACCTCGAAGTCGTCGAACGTCTGAGCTGCTATGGATTCCAGGCACTCATCGAGGTAGAGCTCGACGTTGTAGACGGGTACGACGATGCTCAGGCGCGGGGGCATGGGTGACGGGTTCTCCAGCATTCTGGCTTTGTCGACGGGGGCGAAAGATCAGCTGATGAGAGCATCCTACTCTGTAACGAGATGATAAAGTCCGCCCATCCCGGACATATCCCCAAGGACCGCCGGGGCGGACGGCAAAGAATTCCGCCGTCCGCCACCGCGCCGTCACGGTCCCCAGGGCTGCCGTCAGATGTCCAGATCGGCTTCGATCTTCTTCAGCTGCAGTCGCGCCATCGCGAGGTTGGCCCGGTTGCGGTCGAGCGCGAGGTAGAGGAAGAAACCTTCGCCGGCGCGCCCCTTCAGCAGCCTGATCAGGTGGTACTGGCTGCCGAGCGTGATCAGGATGTCCTCGATCTCGTCCTTCAGGCCGAGCATCTCCATCGTCCGGACCTTGGCGCGGACCACGTCCGTGTTGCCCGCGGCGGCCACCGACAGGTCCAGTTCCTTGTTCCCGCCGACGGTCCCCAGCGGCATGCCGCTGCCGTAGTCGACGAGGGCCGCACCGAGGGTCCCCTCGATGCCGGCGGCTTCCTTGAGAGCGGTCTCGACGTTGATCATGGACTTCTTCCTCTTTCCACTGTCGCCCGTATCGGTACGGGCCGGATGGTGTGCTTTCGTGTACGGCTCGTTTGCTGCCGGAGAAGGTCAGGGGCGGTCCGGGGTGCGGCCCGGGGGCAGGGTGCCGACGGGCCGCGCCGCGGGGCCCCGGCGGGCGAGGGTGTCGTCTATGAGCTCGGTGATGCGCAGGCTGGAGCGCCGGGCCTCCAGGTGGAGGCGGCCGACGTTGACGCGCGGCTCCGCGATCAGGGTGAGGACGGCCGCGTCCCCCGCCGCGTAGGTGGCGACGTACCCGTGCTCGCCGCGCACGAGCAGTTCCCGGAAGCCGCCCTGGCCGGTGCAGTCGCTGAGCCGCTGGGCCACTCCGAGCGCGGCGGCGGTCAGGGCCGCGAGGGACTCGGCCTCCCCGGCGGCGCTCTCCTGGGCGAGCACCAGCCCGTCCGCGCTCGCGGCGAGGACTCCGGTGAGCTGGGGCACGCGGGCCCGCAGCCGCCGGAGCTCGGCGAGTATGTCGGCTTCGGCCTCGACCGGCACCATCGGGGGGCTCATGTCGGCCTTCCTTTCTTCGGGCCGCCCCTGCTCGGACTGCCTCCGCTCGGAGCGGTCGGCTCGCAGAACCGGTCGCAGCGGGAGCCTCACAGGCTTGCCTCCAGTGCGTCGCGCAGCCGGCGGAGCAGTGCCACGTCCGGGGGTTGGGCCTGCGTCATCCAGTCGGGCAGGGGTTCGGGGAGCGGCACGGGGGCCGGCGGCGGTGTGTGCGGGGTCTCGACGAGGCCGGCGGCCGCGAGTCTTCGTACTTCGAGCAAGGTGTGGAAGGCGGGCCGGCCCAGCACCCACGCCAGGTCGGCGGGGGTGCGTATGCCGTCCGCCTGCTCCAGCAGGATCCGCTGCCGGGCGGTGACGGTCTGCCCGGGCGCGGCCGGCCGGGGCACCACCGGGGAGGTGTCCAGCAGGGGGTAGGGCCACACCGCGTCCAGCAGCTCGCGGCGGCGGCGGGTCTCCCGCTCGACGGCCGCCGCCGGGACGGCCCGGACGGCGCCGATCCAGTGGGTGGCGCCGCGGCGGAACCGGGAGGGGCCGCTGCCCGGGGAGAGCGCGAAGAAGGCCGCGTCGAAGATGGCCGCGAGATGGCAGATCTCCAGTTCGCCGCCGGCCAGCCGGCCGTTGTCCACGAGGAAGCGGCCGACCTGGCGGCGGGCTCCGGCCTCGTTCACGGCCTCGGTCCAGCGCTCGGGTGCCAGGCCCCCGCCGGTGGTGAGCAGGACGTCGAGGCCCGGGGTGGAGGGGCTCTCGGCGTGCACGACGCAGCCGTCCTCCAGGAACAGGGTGCCCCGGTCGCGCAGCAGGGCGCCGGTGGCGCGTTCGGCGGCGAGGCGGGTGAGCAGGGGGGAGACGGCGGTGGCGGCGGTGACGGTGGTCATCTCAGGACCAGTCCTTCGGCGAGGGCGCGGAGTCGGTGCCGGGCGAGGGCGAGGTTGCCGTCGGTGCGGTCGAGCCACAGGTGCAGGAAGACGCTGCTGTCGAAGCTCGTCTCGACGAAGCGCAGCACGTGGTAGCCGCTGCGCGTCGTGACGATCAGGTCCTCGACGGGCGGGCCGGGGGCGCCCGCGTCGTCCGGGGCGGGCGCGAACGATTCGTACTCGGCTGCCGCCCGGGCCAGTTCCGCGGTCTCGGCGGCTGTGGTCTCATGGTCGCCGACGGGCGAGTCCCCGGCGGTGCCCAGGGCGAGCCCGCTGCTCCAGTCGACGAGCGCGGCGCCCCGCGCACCGGGCAGGGCCATCGCTTCGAGCAGGCATTCGTCGATCCCAGGCACGCGGGCTCCCCTCCCGGCCGGACGTGCTGGTCGCACGGTCGTACGGCGTGACAGGAGGGAACTTACTCAAGTTCCACACTGTGGAAGGGGGTTCTGGCATTTTCCGCTGGAACATGCGCGGTAGCACGTGACAGCTTGGCCGGATCCCGTTCGTTTTTGATCAAGACTGAAAATCGGACGCCTGCCCTGTGCCGCCGGTCAGCCGGCGGGACGCTCCGGGAGCAGGCGCTCCACCATCACGTCCAGGAGGTCGTCCACCGGGTGGGCGTCGAGCAGGGCGGGGATCGTGAGGTCGTCCACGATCAGGCCCTGCATCGCGAAGTAGAGCAGCGCGACGCCCTGCCGGTCCCCGGGCAGGCCCGCGTCCAGGTGCCAGGCGATGTTCTCCTCCAGCTCGGCGGCGAGGAACGCGGACAGCTCCGCCTGGAGTTCGGGCCTGCGGGTGGCCTCCAGGCGCAGTTCCAGCACGGCGGTGTGGACACTGCGCTCGCGGCGGATCCGGCCGAGCAGCCGGCCGAGCAGCGTCTTGGTGTCGAGGGGCCCGGCCACTTCCGCGGGCTCGGGGGTGAGGCGTTCGCGGGTGCGGTGGAGTATCTGCACCAGCAGCTGGCCCCGGTTGGCGAAGTAGTTGGAGGCGGTTCCGGTCGGGACCCCGGCCTCCGCGTCCACGGCGCGCAGGGTCAGGCCCCGGGAGCCCTCGCGGGCCAGGACCTCGATGGCGGCGTCGAGGAGTGCGGCTCGGCGCTGCGGATTCTGGCGCATGGTCGGTTCCCGGGAGTGCGTCGGCGGCGTGGGCGGCTGTGAGCACTGCACCCACAGTACTCGGCACACGCTAGCGGACCGCCGCTCTCCGGGCCCTCCCCACGGCCGCCTCCCCCGTGTCACCCTGCCCGTCATGGACCGGATCATCGAGGAGATACGCGAGGACCTGAGCCGCCGGATCGCCGTCGCGGCGGACCGGCTGACCGACCGGACGCTGACCGAGGATCCCGCCTACGCCGCCCTGACCGGGCGGGCCGAGCTGCGCGAGCGGATCCACCACACCCTCGACCAGGCCGTCGAGGGCCTGGTGCGCAGCTCCCGGGGGCTGCCCGTCGAACTGGCCGGCGCCCGCGCCACCGGCGCCCTGCGCGCCGGGCAGGGGCTGCCGCTCGAATCACTGCGGCGCACCTACCGGTACGGCGGGCGGCTGCTGTGGCAGAGCCTGACCGAGGCGGTGGCCGCGCACGACCGGGCGGCGCTGCCGCGGCTGCTGCCGGGGGCGGGCGCGCTGTGGGACGTACTGGACCAGATGGCGGAGGCCGCCTCGGAGGCGTACCGGCTGGCCGAGGCGGAGCGGGGCGGGCGTGAACGGGAGCGCCGGGCCGCCCTGCTGGACGTGCTGCTCGACGGCGCGGGACCGGTGGCGGAGGCGGCCGCGCAGCTGGGGCTGCCGGAGCGGGGGCGGTTCGCGGTGGTGGTGCTCGGGCCGGGCGGCAGGGGCGCGGGCGCTCCGGGCGGCCCCGGCGCTCCCGTCGGCCCCGGTGACCCCGGCGGCCCCGGTGACCCCGGCCCACCCGGCGCACCCGGCGCACCCGGCGCACCCGGCGGCCCGCCCCGGCCCGAGGGCGGCACGGGCGCGGGGCCGGACTCGCCGCGCCTGCTCTGGCGGATCCGGGCCGACGGGGAGACGGCCCTCGCCGACCTGGGCCACCATCCGCTGGAGTCCCTGCGCGCGCTGCTGGCCCCGTTCGCCGTGCGCGCCGGGATCAGCCCGGTGGCCGGGGTCCCGGCCGAGCTGGCGGGAGCCCGCCGGCTGGCCGCGCTGGCCCTGCGCAGCGCTCCGCCGTCGGCCGCACCGGGCGCCGCCCTGCTCGACGAGCGGCTCCCGGCGGCTCTGGTGGCGGCCGATCCCGAACTCGCCGCCCGGCTGCGGCGGGTGGTGCTGGGCCCGGTGCTGGAGCTGCCTCCGGAGGACGCCCGGGTGCTGCTGACCACCCTGGGCACCTGGCTGGCCTGCCAGGGCTCGACCACGCACGCCGCCCAGCGGCTGTACTGCCACCGCAACACCGTCTCGAACCGGCTGCGGCGGCTGGAGCGGCTCACCGGGCGCGCCCTGTCGGACCCGGCGCACGTGGTGGAACTGGCGCTGGCGCACGCGGCGGCGTCCCAGGCCCCCTCCCCCGCCGGCCCCTCCGCCGCCGGTCCTACTCCGGGCGCGGCCGCGCTCCCGCCCCCGCCCCCGTCTCCCGGGCCGACTCCAGGAGGTACGGCACGTCGATCACCGCGATCCCCGGGGTGAACAGCAGCCGTGCCTTCAGCCGCAGCGCGTTCTGGTTGTGCAGGGGCTGCTCCCACCAGTGCCCCACGACGTACTCGGGGATGACCACGGACAGGGCGTCCGTCCCCTCGGCGGCGGCCGCCTCCTCGATGTACTCCAGCACCGGGCCGACCACTTCCCGGTACGGGGAGTGGAGCACCTTGAGCGGGATGCCGGGATCGTGCTCCGCCCAGGACTCGCGCAGCCTCCGGGCCTCGTCCTCGTCGGCGGCGACGGAGAGGGCGGTGAGGGTGTCGGGCCGCAGTCCCTGGGCGTAGCCGAGGGCCTTGAGGGTGGGGGCGTGCACGTTGGCGACGAGGACGACGACGTGGTGGCGGGAGGGCTTGCGCGGTTTGACCCCGGGGGCGACGGCGACCTGGCGGGCGACGCGGTCGTAGTGGCGGCGCACGCCCTTCATGCCGAGGAAGAGGGCGGGCATGGCGATGACGACCAGCCAGGCCCCGTGCGTGAACTTGGTGATGAGGACGATGACCAGGACCAGGGCGGTCATGACGGCGCCGACGGCGTTGATGGCGAGCCGGCGGTGGATGTGGACGCGTTCGGAGCGGGGTGTGGCGGGCGAGGCGAGTTCGCGCCTCCAGTGTCTGACCATCCCGGACTGGGAGAGGGTGAAGGAGACGAAGACGCCGATGATGTACAGCTGGATGAGGCGGGTGAGCTGGGCGTCGAAGGCGACGATCAGGGCGATGGCGGCGAGCGCGAGCAGGATGACGCCGTTGGAGTAGACGAGCCGGTCACCCCGGTTGAAGAGCTGGCGGGGGGCGTACCGGTCCTTGGCGAGGATCGAGGCGAGCATCGGGAACCCGTTGAAGGCGGTGTTCGCGGCCAGGATCAGGACGCCGGCGGTGACGGCCTGGAGCAGGTAGAAGAGGAAGTGCCAGCTGCCGAAGGTGGCGCGGCCGATCTGGGCGAGCGCGGTGGACATCGGGGTGCCCGGGGGCAGGCCCAGTTCGGTGGGGTCGGCGGCGGCGTGGACCTGGTACGTCATGGCGAGGGCGGTGATGCCGGCGAACATGGTCACGGAGAGCACGCCCATGGCTGCCAGGGTGGTGGCGGCGTTGCGCGCCTTGGGCTTCCGGAAGGCGGGGACGCCGTTGCTGATGGCCTCGACGCCGGTGAGGGCCGTACAGCCGGAGGCGAAGGCGCGCAGGGCGAGGAAGACCACGGCGAGGCCGGTGTAGGTGCCGGCGGCGGTGATGGGCAGGTCGGCGGACTCGGCGCGGATGGTGTCGCCGGTGGCGAGCCGGACGGCGGCGACGGCGAACATGACGTAGATGACGAGGACGAACCCGTAGGTCGGGATGGCGAAGACGCGCCCGGACTCCCGTACCCCGCGCAGGTTCATCAGGGTCAGCAGCACCACGAAGCCCACGGACAGGGCGACTTCGTGGTCGCTGAGGGCGGGGATGGCGGAGGTGATGGCGGCGACCCCGGAGACGACGGAGACGGCGACGGTCATCACGTAGTCGACGAGCAGGGCGCTGGCGGCCGTGAGGGCGGCGGTGGGGCCGAGGTTCTCGGAGCTGACGACGTAGGCGCCCCCGCCTCCGGGGTAGGCGTGGCAGGTCTGCCGGTAGGAGGCGATGACGACGACCAGCAGGAAGACGATCGCGGCTGCCGCGTACCAGGTGAGGTGGAGGAGGGCTACTCCGCCGAGGGCGAGGATCAGCAGGATCTCCTCCGTGGCGTAGGCCACGGAGGAGAGCGGGTCGCTGCAGAAGATCGGCAGCGCGAGCCGTTTGGGCAGCAGGGTCTCGCCCAGTCGCGCGGTGTCGAGGGGTTCACCGACCAGCACGCGTTTCGCATTGATTCGCCTCATATCGGCATGATCAGGCATTTCGGTCGATTGTCGGGCGTACGCGAGCTGTGTCCCGGGGCGCGGCCGTACGCCTTCCGGCGCAGTGGCGATCTTGTCCGGGCGCTGCGATGGTGATCGGGTCGGCCGTCGCGCGGTCCTCCCGGACCCGGCGGCCGCCTCGACGGAAGGAGACGGCCGTGTACGCAGCTGTCGACCTGGCGTACGACTACCCGGTGCTGGGCGCGTTCTGGACCGTGATGTGGATCTTCCTGTGGGTCATGTGGCTGATCCTGCTCTTCAGGGTCGTGGTCGACGTGTTCCGCGACCACGACATGAGCGGCTGGGTCAAGGCGGCATGGCTGCTCTTCATGTTCCTCATCCCCTTCCTGGGCGTGCTGGTGTACGTCATCGCCCGGGGCAGGGACATGGGCAAGCGGGAGATCAAGCACGCGCAGGAACAGCAGGAGGCGTTCAACGCCTACATCAGGGAGACCGCCGGCTCCGTCACGCCCGCCAAGGCCGGCGCCGACGACCTGTTCAGGCTCTCCGAGCTCAAGGCCAAGGGCGAGCTGAGCGAGGAGGAGTTCCAGCGGGCCAAGCAGAAGCTGCTGGCCTGACCCGGCGGCCCCGCTCCCGCGCCGCGGCCGTCACATCCTGGCGGCCGCGGCGCGGATGGCCTCGCGGATGCGGAAGTACGTGCCGCAGCGGCAGATGTTGGCGATGGCGTCGATCTCCTCGTCCGTGGGCGCGGAGGTCCGCTTCAGCAGCGCGACGGCGGCCATGATCTGGCCCGGCTGGCAGAAGCCGCACTGCGCGACGTCCTGCTCCAGCCAGGCCTCCTGGACGGGGTGCAGGCGGTCCCCGTCGGCCAGGCCCTCGATGGTGGTGACCCGCTTGCCGGCGCAGGCGGACACGGGCACCACGCACGGGCGCACGTCGACGTCGTCGAGGTGGCTGGTGCAGGCCTTGCAGACGTCCACCCCGCAGCCGTACTTGGGGCCGGTGACGCCCAGCATGTCGCGGAGCACCCACAGCAGGGGCAGGTCGTCGGGCGCGTCGACGGTGACGCTGCGGCCGTTGACGGTGAAGGTGTGCAGGGGCACGGCGGCGAACTCCAGCGGTCAGCGCGGGTAGGGGGTGAAGTCGACGTCGAAGTCGAGGGGGAAGCTGCGGGGCTTGGAACCGGTGGCCCGGGCCCAGGCGTTGGCGATGGCGCCCACGGCCGCGGGCACCCCGAGCTCGCCCGCGCCGCCCGGCTCGGTGCCGGTGGCCGGCAGGACGAAGACCCGCACGTCACGCGGGGTGTCGCGCTGCTGCGCCCAGTGGAACTGGCTGTAACTGCCCTCCAGCGGCAGCCCCTTGTCCAGGTGCAGGCCGGCCCGCAGGGTGGTGGAGATCGCGTCGGTGAGGCCGCCGATCATCTGGGCCTCCAGCCCGCGCGGGTTGACGGGCAGGCCCACGTCGACGGCGATGACCGCCTTGGTGACGCGCACGCGCTCCGGGTCGCGGGTGTCGATCTCCACGAGGCAGGCGGTGCGCGACTTGTACTCCTCGTGGAAGGCGATGCCCTGGGCGCAGCCGGCCGGCAGGGCACGGCCCCACTGCCCCTCGGTGGCGGCCTTGTCGAGGACCGCGCGCTGGGCGTCGGTCTTGAGGAAGGTGCGCCGGAAGCGGTACGGGTCCTTGCCGGTGGCCGCGGCCAGTTCGTCCACCATGATCTCCTCGGCGCCACGGGTGTTGGCCGAGTACACCGACCGCCAGGACCCGGTGGGGATGCCGGTCGGGACCTCGGTCAGGGCCTGGGTGGTGAGGCCGAAGTGGTACGGGGACTTGACGGTGGTGAGGAAGAGGGTCTGGGCGAGGGTGGCGTTGCCGATGCCGGAGGGCAGGCTCGCCGCGGTGGCGGTGATGATCTCGCCGAGGCCGTGCCGGAAGTCGGTCTCGGCGGCGGCCACCCGGTGCTCGAAGCTGAGGACCTCGCCCAGCAGGTGGGTGGCCCGGATCCGGTGGTGGGTGGCGGGGCGCATCCGGCCGTGCCGGGTGTCGTCCACCCGGGTCCACATGAGCTTCACCGGGCGGCGGCAGGCCTTGGAGATCCGGGCGGCCTCCAGGGCCGCGTCGAAGAACAGCCGCCGGCCGAAGGAGCCGCCGGCCTGGACGACGTGCACCTTCACCTTGTCCAGCGGCAGTCCGAGCTCGGCGGCGATGGTCTGCCGCGCGACGATGGGGGACTTGAGCCCGGACCAGATCTCGGCGCGGTCATCGCGTACGTCGGCGACGGCCGAGTTGGTCTCCATCGGGGCGTGGCTGACGAAGGCGAAGTCGAACTCGGCGTCCACGTACGGGGTGAGCAGCGGCGGCACCAGCAGGGGCGGGGTGGCGGCGCGGAGCTTCGTACGGATCTGCGCGTCCGAGAGCTGGTCGGCCGGGCCGGGGCCCCACTCGACCGTGAGGGCGGCCTTGGCGGCGAGGGCCTGCCCAAACGTTTCGGCGACCACGGCGACGCCGGTCTTGACGGTCACCACGTCCAGGACGCCGGGCATGGCCCGGACGGCCGCGAGGTTGGCGACGGAGCGGACGGTGCCGCCGACGGAGGGCGGCCGGCGCACCACGCAGGGCTTGGCGCCCGGCACGTCGAGGTCGAGGGTGTACTTCTGGGCTCCGGTGACCATCGCGCGGGCGTCGATCCGCCGGGCCGGGGTGCCGATGAGGGTGTGCCGCGAGGCGGGCTTCGGGGAGGCGCCCAGGACGACCAGGGCGGGCGAGGCGGCGGCCGCGGAGAGGCTGCCGTAGCTCGCGGTCCGGCCGTCGGGGGCTCGTACGGCGCCGTTGGCTGTGGTCAGCGCGGCGGCGGACAGGCTCCAGCGGGCGGCGGCGGCAGCGACCAGGCGGGCCCGGGCGGTGGCGGCGCACTGGCGGACCGGCCCGTACAGCGAGCGGATCGAGTTGGAGGAGCCGGTGAGCTGGTTGAACAGCAGCTCGGGGCGGGCGTCGTCCAGTTCCACCCGGACGGTGTCCAGCGGCGCGTCGAGCTCCTCGGCCACCAGCATGGCCACGGCGGTGGTCAGGCCCTGGCCGACCTCCTCGCGCGGCAGCCGGAAGCGGATGGTGCCGTCCGTCTCGACGGCGAGCGCCAGCAGGGCGGAGGTGGGCGCGCCCGCCAGGATGAACAGGTCGCCCAGGTCCACGATGTCGGCGATGGCGGGCAGGCTCGGGACCACCGCGTGCGCGGGCTGCGGGGCGAGCAGGTCGGCCCCGGCGCGGGTGACCAGGGCCAGCGTGGGCGCGGCGACCAGGTGGGTCAGGAACGAACGTCGGCTCCGCCCGGCCGGCCTGCTGCTCTCTTCGGTCATCCCGCCGTGTCCCCACCCTCCCAGGGCCCGCAGAAACGGACCGCCCCCGGCTCATTACCGACACGTAGGGTAGCGATCACCGGGCGGGGTGGGAAGTGCGGTGCGGGACGGGGTCCTTCGTTCGAGTGGTGCCCCTGACGGGCCTGTGACCGCCGCGCCGGACGGGAAGGAACGCGCCCACGGCTCGCACGGCTCGCCCGTACGATCGACGGCCCCTCGCCGGAGGGCCGATTTCCGGCCGCGGGCGCACGATGGAAGCAGACCCGTACACGTCGCGACACGTGAGGAGGTGTTCGCGGTGCCGAAGTTCATGGACGTCCACCACGGGATGAAGGGCATCACGAAGGAATCGCTGATGGAGGCCCACCGGGCGGACCTGGCGATCCAGGCGGACGAGAAGGTGAAGTTCGAGCGCGCCTGGGCCGACCCGGCCTCCGGCGAGGTGTACTGCCTCTCCGAGGCCCCCTCGGCCGACGCCGTCCGACGGATCCACGAGCGCGCGGGACACCCCGCCGACGAGATCCACCCGGTGCCGCTCACGGTGTGACGGAGCGGCGGACTCCACCCGGACCCGGCGTGAACGGGGTCCGGAACGGGCAGGAATGGCCTCCCGGGATGACCGGAAATGTTCGTACGGACAGGAGGTAACCGGGAGGCCCTCGGCATATGCCCCGAGCAAGACCGTTACGGATGTTGCCAAACGCCTTACGGGCGGTCTCCGGCTGTGCCACAGTCGTAGTCGGTCCACAGCCGTCACCGGTCGCCCTCCGGGACCTGGCCGAGCCGCGTCTGTATCGCCGCGCCTGCATCGGAGTCATCATGCCGTCCCACCTGTACGCGGACCGTCCCGCGCAGCCGCCCGAGCCGGGATCCGTGGACGCACTGATCTCGCAGACCCGTCGGCTGCGCGGCGAGGTGGACGCCGTGCGCCGCGACACCGTCGTGGACGACCACGACGCCCAGGGCCGCTGGCAGCGCGCGCTGTGCGACCTCGCCGTGCACCACCTCGACGACCTCGGCGAGCACCTCGGCCAGCTCAAGGAGGGGCTGCCGCCCGTCCCCGAGCCCGCCGCCGACCTGCCCCCGGCGGCCCCGGAGGCCGCCCCGGAGGACCGCCAGACCCGCGTCGGCAGCGCCGAGTGGAACCTGCTGACGGACGAGGTCACCTGGTCCGAGGAGCTCTTCCAGATCTTCGGCCGGCCGGCCGAGGCGGGCCCGCTCCCCCTCGACGAACTGGGCTCCACCCTCTTCTCCGAGGACCAGCCGCTGCTGACCGCGATGGTCACGGACTGCCTGGTCGACGGCAAGCCGATAGACGGCGAGTTCCGCATCGTCCGCGCCGACGGGCGGGTCCGGACGCTGCACATGAGGGGCGAGCCGGTGCTCGACTCCGACGGCTGCACGGCCTCCATGTGGGCCGTACTGCGGGACGTCAGTGAACTGCGGCGGAGCCAGCGGGCGGTGCGCGAGTCACGGGACTCGCTCCAGCGCCAGCGGGAGATCGCGCAGACCGAACACCGGCTGGCGGTCGAGCTGCAGGAAGCCGTGCTCCCCCCGTGGCGCGGCTCCCTGCGGTTCCCGCACGAGAACGCGGGCACGCTGGACGTGGCCGCGCACTACCTGCCCTCCGCGACCAGCGCGCTGATCGGCGGCGACTGGTACGACGCCCTCGAACTGCCCGACGGACGCTCCCTGCTGACGGTCGGCGACCTGACGGGCCACGGGGTGAGCGCCACCTCCGGGATGGCGATGATGCTCGGCGCCCTGCGCGGGATGGCCATGGCCGGCATCGAGCCGGGCCCGCTGATGGGCTGGCTCAACCAGCTGCTGGAGACCTCCGTGCAGCCCGCCCTCGGCTCCGCCGTCTGCTGCCGCTACGACCCCGCCCGCCGGGTGCTGTCCTGGGCCCAGGCCGGCCACCCCGCGCCCCTGCTCTTCCGGCGCGGCCAGGGCCGGGCGCTGCAGCCCCCGGAGGGGGTGCTGCTGGGGGCCACCTCGGGCGCCGTGTACGGACAGGCCGAGGAGCGGCTCGAACTGGGTGACGTCCTGGTGCTGCACACCGACGGACTGACCCCGCGGAGCATCGAGTTCAGCCGGGCCGACGGCACCGAGCGGCTGCTGGCGCTGGCGCCCCGGTTCTCGGAGGCCCGGTCGGCGCGGGACTGCGTACGCATGGTGACGGAGGAGTTCGGCGAGAGCGAGCGCGAGGACGACGCCTGCGTACTGGTCGCCCGGATCGGCGGCTGACGGCGGTACCGCCGGAGGATTCCGAGGACTCCAGGGGGCCGCGCCGGTGGGGCGCGGCCCCCTCCTCCGTCGTCCTCTCTCCCGCCTCCCCGCCGTGCCCGTCCCGCGGCGACACCGGAACGCCCTAGACCTCCGCTCCGCGCGCGACGGGCGCGGGGCTGTTCGGGAGGGCCAGCTTGATCTCCTCGCGCAGGTCCTCGATGCGCGCGTACCCGGCGTACTGGCCGGTGAGCCGGTACATTTCGCGCAGCCGGTCCCATGTGCGGTGCGAGGAGGTCTCGTTCATCGAGACCAGGGCGAGCCGGGCGTAGCGGTCGGCCTGTTCCGGGTCGTCCGCGATGAAGCAGGCCGAGGCCATGGAGATGTAGTCGAAGATCTGCGAGCGCTGGTAGCCGTCGCCGCGCAGCCGCAGCGCCTCGCGCGCGTGCCGGGCCGCGATGGGTGCCGCCGAGGCGTCGTGGTCGGCGAGGGTGCGGTACGCCAGGGCCTGCATGCCGTGCAGGTCTGCCTCGTCGAAGTGCTGCATCCAGGAGGGCGGCGGCACGTCGCCCTTGTCGGAGACGAAGAGGTCCTCGGCCTCGCCCAGGGTGCGGCGCATCGCCTGGCCCTTGCCCATGGCGGCCTGCGCCCAGGCCTCGATGGTGTGCAGCATGGCGCGGGTGCGCGGCAGGGTCTGCTCGCCGGAGCCGGACTTCGCCAGCTTCATCAGGTCCAGGGCCTCGTTCGGCTTGCCGAGGTGGACCATCTGGCGGGCGGCGCGGGAGAGGGCCTCTCCGGCGCGGGGCCGGTCGCCGCCCTCGCGGGCCGCGTGCGCGGCGATGACGAAGTACTTCTGCGCGGTGGGTTCGAGGCCCACGTCGTGCGACATCCAGCCCGCGAGCACCGCCAGGTTGGCCGCCACCCCCCACAGCCTGCGCTGGAGGTGGTCGGGGTGGTGGTAGGCCAGCATGCCGCCGACCTCGTTCAACTGGCCCACGACGGCCTTGCGCTGGAGCCCGCCGCCTCTGGAGGCGTCCCAGGCCCGGAAGACCTCGACGGAGCGCTCCAGGGCCTCGATCTCCTGGGAGCCGATCGGGGCGGCCTCGTAGCGGTCGTAGCCCGCCGGGTCGGCCTGGTGGGGATCGCCGAAGGCGTTCGCGTTCTTGGTGCCGGCGGGCTCGGTGTGCAGCCAGTCGTACATGGCGTTGCTGAGGGCTGAGCCGGCGGTGAGCGCGGCTCCCGCGCCCATCAGGCCGCGACGGTTGAGCATGAGGTCCATTCCCGTGAATTCGGTGAGGACCGCGGCTGTGCGTTCGGGCGCCCAGGGCACTCCTTCGGGGTTCTCCCGAACCCCTTCCGGCTGCCGTTTCGTGGTACGCCGCTGCCGTACGAACCCGAGGTCCTCGATGGTCACGACACGACCGAGCCGCTCGGTGAACAGTGCTGCCAGTACCGTGGGCACCGGTTCGCGCGGGGTCTCCCCCATGTCGATCCAGCGCCGCACCCGCGAGGTGTCGGTGGCCAGCTGGTGGTGGCCCATCGCGGCCGCCTGCCGGTTGACCATCCTCGCGAGTTCGCCCTTCGACCAGCCGGCCAGGCCGAACAGGTCGTTCAGACGGGTGTTTGGACCTTTGCTCACGTCAAGCCCCCAGGTTCTCGGCTGAGTTGACAGTAACCCCCTGTCAGTTCCCCGTGGACTATTCGCCAGGGTTCGCCACCCGCCGCCCCGTGGTTCGCCACCTGCCGCCGGGTGTCAGGTAGGAATGCGCCTCCCCGACCCGGTTCACCGGCGGAACTCCCCAGGGTGAAGTACGGGATCCGGCGGGGCGGCGTACGCACTCGTCGGCGCACGAAGGGAACCGTAAACGCCATGTACGCAGCAACGTCCTCCGTGTCCGCCCCGGTCCGCCAGCACCGCACCCTCCAGGCGGGGGGCGGCTCCTACCTCGAACCCGGCCGTCAGCCGGTACCGGCGCAGGGCGCCGTACGGGCGCGGCGGCTGCCGGGGAGCGGACCGCAGCCGCTCAGCGGAAGAATCGACCTGTCCGGGCCGCAGGGGGCGCAGCTGCGCACCGCGCTCGCGTCGGTGCAGCGGATCTGTCCGGAGTTCGCACCCGTCCAGGTCCTGCGGCGCAGCGGCCGCTCGGTCCTCCTGGTGGGGACGACCGGACGGATGACCGCGGTCGCGAAGGTTTTACTGGACCACTCGCCGGAGTGGCGCGAGCGGTACCGGCACGAAATAGGGACGTACCGGACGTTCGTCCGGCAGCGCCCGCCGGTCCGCGTGCCCCGGCTGATCGCCGCGGACCCGGAGAACTGCGTACTGGTGGTGGAGCGGATGGCGGGCCGGGTCGCCGCGCTCCAGCGGCATCCGGTGGAGGCCCCGCCGCGGGCCGACGTACGGGCGGCGCTCGGGGCGGTGTGCCGGGTGAACCAGTGGCGGCCGCCGGCCGACCTGTTCGCCCACCCGGTGGACTACGCGCGGCGGATCTCCCGTGACCACGAGCTGGGCCTGCTGACCGACCGGGACTTCGGCGACCTGCAGAAGCTGCTGCACGGGCTGCGGCTGGCGGGGACCCCGTGGCAGTTCAACCACGGCGACGCGCTGCTGTCGAACCTGCTGCTGTCCCCTGCCGGTCCGGTGCTCCTCGACTGGGAGCACGCCGGCTGGTACCTGCCCGGCTACGACCTGGCCACGCTGTGGGCGGTGCTGGGCGACGCCCCGGCGGCGCGCGGCCAGATCAGCAGGCTGGCGCAGTCGGCCGGCCCGGCGGCGCGGGACGCGTTCCTGGTCAATCTGATGCTGGTGCTGACCCGGGAGATCCGGATGTGCGAGACGGCGGTGCAGCGCTCCATGCTGGCGGCCGCCCCGGACCGGCCGCTGCCGGCGGGGGCACTTTCCTCCGGGGAGGAGCAGCGCCTGCTGCTGCGCCGCCTGCACGACGACGCGGGCATGGCGCGTAGAGCGGTCCGGGCGGCGGTCGGCACGCGCTGACCCCGGCCCGTCCGGCCCGTACGGATCCCGTGTGCCGCACACCCAGTGTGCGGGGCACGGGATTCGGCCTGTCCGGGGCCGGGACGGTTGTGCGCGCGTGCCTTGACATCACATGATCCCCCGAACATTTTCTCTGACCCGGCACCAGAACCGCCGGGGCCGCCCGCCCTCCGTCCTCCCACCCCGCTGGAGCCCGCCCATGCCCGAGCCGACGTCCGAGCCCGTGACCGCCTCCGCCCCCGTGACCGTGAGCCCGGACCGGCCGCGCCCCGCCGTCCCCTCCCGCAGGGCGGTCCTCGCCGGGACGGGGGCCGGGGTGCTCGCCGCCACCGTGCTGCCGGGTGCGGCCGCGCGGGCCGCCGAGAGCCCGCTCGGCGAGTACGACGTCGTCGTGGTCGGCTCGGGGGCGGCGGGGATGACCGCCGCCCTGACCGCCGCCAAGCGGGGGCTGAGCGTGCTGGTGGTGGAGAAGGCGCCCACCTTCGGGGGTTCGGCGGCGCGTTCGGGTGCGGGGATCTGGCTGCCGAACAACTCGGTGATCCTGGGGGCGGGGGTGCCGGACACCCCGGAGAAGGCCGCCGCGTACCTGTCGGCGGTGGTGGGGCCGGAGGTGCCGGCCGACCGGCAGCGGGCGTTCCTCGCCAACGGGCCCCGGATGCTGGACTTCGTCATGGCGAACAGTCCGCTCGGGTTCCGCTTCATGGACGGCTACAGCGACTACTACCCGGACCTGCCGGGCGGGCTGGCGAACGGCCGCTCCATCGAGCCGGACCAGATCGACGGGAACGTCCTGGGCGCCGAGCTCGCGCACCTCAACCCGGCGTACATGCCCGTGCCCGCCGGGATGGTGGTCTTCAGCCAGGACTACAAGTGGCTGAACCTCGCCGCGGTCACCGCGAAGGGGTTCGCCGTGTCCGCGGAGTGCCTGGCGCGCGGCGCCAAGGCGGCGCTGCTCGGGCAGAAGCCGCTGACCATGGGCCAGGCGCTGGCCGCAGGGCTGCGGGCCGGGCTGATGCGGGCGGGGGTGCCGGTGTGGCTGAACAGTCCGCTGGTCGACCTGGTCCAGGAGGGCGGGGCCGTCACCGGGGTCGTGGTGGAGAAGGAGGGCGTACGGGGTGTCGTACGGGCGCGCAGGGGCGTGGTGATCGGCTCCGGCGGTTTCGAGCACGACGCGCAGATGCGGGCGCGGTACCAGCAGCAGCCGATCGGCACCCAGTGGTCGGTGGGTGCCAAGGAGAACACGGGTGACGGGATCCGGGCGGGGCAGCGGGCCGGCGCGGCCCTGGCGCTGATGGAGGACGCCTGGTGGGGGCCGTCGATCCCGCTGCCCGGGGAGCCGTACTTCTGTCTGGCGGAGCGGACCCTGCCGGGCGGTCTGATGGTGAACGGGGCGGGTGCCCGCTTCGTGAACGAGGCCGCGCCGTACAGCGACGTGGTGCACGTGATGTACGAGAGGGACCGGGGCGCGCCGGGCTCGCACATCCCGGCGTGGCTGATCGTGGACCAGAACTACCGCAACCGGTACCTGTTCAAGGACGTGCTGCCGACGCTGCCGCTGCCGGAGGCGTGGTTCGAGTCGGGGGCGGCGAAGAAGGCGTGGACGTGGGACGCGCTGGCCGGGCAGATCGGGGTGCCGGCGGCTGCGCTGCGGGCGACGCTGAACCGGTTCAACGCCCAGGCGTGGGGCGGGACCGACGCGGACTTCCACCGGGGGGACACGGCGTACGACCACTACTACACGGATCCGAACGTGGTGCCGAACTCGTGCCTGGCTCCGGTCTGGGCGCCGCCGTTCTACGCCTTCAGGATCGTCCCGGGTGACCTGGGCACCAAGGGCGGGATCGTCACGGACGCCCGGGCGCGGGCGCTGCGGGCGGACGGGTCGGTGATCCGGGGCCTGTGGGCGGCCGGCAACGCGAGCGCGGCGGTGATGGGCCGCAGTTACGCGGGGGCCGGATCGACGATCGGGCCCGCGATGACGTTCGGCTACGTCGCGGCGAACGACATCGCGGACACTGCCTGACGGGCGCCGCTGCCGCGGCGCCCGCAGCGGCTAGCCCTGCTGGAAGAGCTCGGCGGGGAGCGGCTTCAGCAGCGCGTAGAGGTCGTCGGTGATCGGGCGGTCCCAGCTGGCGATCGTGACGAGGACGTTGTCGCTGCGGTCGAACTGCACGCAGGAGATCCGGCCCTCGGAGAGCTTGATCTTGCGGACGATGAGGAGGTTGTCGCCCTGCATGACGGGGCAGTCCTCGGTACCGGTGACCTCGACGTCCTCGTCGTTCTCCAGGGCGTCGAGGAGCTGGGCCACCTCGAAGGGGGCCTGGCCGTCGGCGAGCTCGCGCGCCGGGGACCCCTCGGGGAGGTTGCCGATGATCATCGCGGGGCCGCGTCCGCCGAAGAGGTCGTAGCGGAGGAAGACGCCCTGGCAGCTGCCGTCGGGCGCGGGCAGCAGGCCGGCTCCGAGGTTGCCCGGCCAGTCCCCCGGGTCCATGGCCAGGACGTCGAAGTCCGGGCCGGCGGGAGTGGCGGCGCGGTGGCGGCGGAGGAAGGACATGCGGCCATGGTACGTGGCCGCGCGGGAATTCCGGCGCCGGGGGCTCCGTCCCGGCGCAGCGGGGCGCGGCGGGGTGCGGCGGTGGCGGGAGGCGGTGCGGTAGGGGCCCGGGAGCCGGGCGAGGGGGTGGCGGCCGGGGCCGGGCGGGGGGCGGCGGCCGGGGCCGGGCGAGGTGCCCGTGGTTCCCGGACCTGCGGGTATGGGGCGTGCGCCTGGCGTACTCCTTACCTGGGGCGCGGGCCGGCGCGATGAGCTGCGGGCATGCGCCCTTTCCCGCCACAGGCCGCCGCACTGGCTGTATCTTGCTGTGCGTCCCCGTGTCCTGTCGTCGATCGTTTTCGATTCGACAACGATCGGTCCGGTGCCGGGGATCTCGTGGCCCGGGGGGACCTACCGTCGTCCCCGGTGCGCAGACGGATCTGGCCTTCGGACGTATGGGAGCACAGACAGATGACTGTCCCCGCTGGCGGTCCGCCGCTTTCCCTTTCCGCGACGCTCGACCGGATCCGGGCGCTCGCCGCAGAGCGGCGACTGGACGTGGACGAGATCCTCGACGCGGGGTCCCTCGCCGAGCGGACGGGCGTCCCCGTGGAGGTCACGGCGGCGCTGCTGCGCGGCGAGGAGCTGCCGGAGCCCACGCCCGGGGAGGCCCGGGAGACGGTCCGCCGGCGCGCGGCGTTCCTGTACGCCGTCTCGCGCGACCCGCACGGACAGCCCTACCCGGTCGCCGAGATCGCGGCGGCCACCGGCGCGGACCCCCGGTGGGTCGACGAGCTGGTGTCGGGCGGGGATCCGCCGCACCTGCTGCACTGCAAGGAGTTCGCGGCCTTCTTCGGCCGGGACATCACCTTCCTGACGGACACGCCGGCGCAGGCGGTGAACCGGGCCCTGTGGCCGGCGGTCGAGTCCCTCAACTACGGATCGGGCGACCTGATGGCCGACCTCACGAACCAGTACGGGCTGGTCTCCATCTCCACCCGGGGAAGAGCCCTCACCCGCACGCAGGAGACGCTGCTCCTGGGCATGATCACCGGCATGCTCTCCTCCGAGGTGGCGCGGTGAACCTGTCCCGTTCGATGCGCAAGCTGTGCACCGCCCTGACCTCCTCGCTCGACCTGGAGGCGCCGGTCGAGCCGCAGACCCTCTTCCGCGCCCTGTGCGACGCCATGAGCCGCACCAGGGGCGGCCGCCCGATCGTGCTGCGCTTCGAGCGGTTCCCGTCCGAGCTGACCACCTCGGGCCTGTGGCTGAACATGGAGGACTACGACATCGTCGTGGTGGAGAAGTACACGACCCCCGACCACCAACTGGTCATCCTCGGGCACGAGCTGTGGCACATGAAGGCGGGGCACTGCACCGGTCACGGGCGCGGCGCGGCCGACGCCGCCCGGGCCCTGCCCGACGCCTCGGACCTGACGTACGCCAGCGTGGCCGCGCGTTCCCACTACGAGGACGCGCAGGAGATCGAGGCGGAGAGCTTCGGGCTGATGCTGGGTGACCGGTGCCGGGCGTGGCTGACGGGCGGCGACGTCCCCGGGGCCGTCCGCCGCAACGACGTCGCCGGCCGGATAGGCAACGCCCTCGGGTACCGCGGACCGATCGGTTGACGGTGACCTCGGACAAGTACTACATCCCGTACCTCATACCGGCGGCGATCCTCACCCTCGCCTTCGCGATCCGCCTTCCGGTCATGATGCGATTCTGGCGGATCGACCCCAACGTGCGCTCCGTCGGCGGTCTGCTCCTGCTGGCCTCGGCCGTCTTCTACTTCGGCCGGCCGAAGACGCTCGTCCTGCTCAACAGCGCCACCGGCATCAGCAACTTCGCGGCGCCGCTGGTCTACACGCTGCTCACGATGTTCTGCGCCTCCTGCCTGATCATGATCATCCACTGGCGCGGGGGCGATCCCCGGCGGGTGCGCCGGACCAGCTGGACGATCGGCGTCGTCTACTCGGCCGTGGTGGCCGGGCTGTGGATCACCTTCGCGTTCGCCGACGTACCGGACGAGCGCCTGCGGGACCTGGACACCTACTACGCCAACACCCCCTGGATGCGCGAGCACATCATGCTCTACCTGGGGGCCCACACCACGGCCTGCGCGATCACCGCCGCCGTCACCTGGTCCTGGCTGCGGGAGGTGACGGGCTGGCTGCGTGCGGGCCTGGTGCTCCTGGTGATCGGGTTCATCCTGAACCTCTGCTACGACACCGTGAAGCTGACGGCGGTCTTCGCCCGCTGGAACGGCCGCGACCTGGACTGGCTCAGCACGTACGTGGCCCCGCCCATCGCCTCCGTGTGCGCCCTGTTCATCGCCGTCGGCTTCATCCTGCCGCACGCCGGCCAGGCGCTCCAGGCGTTCTGCACCGACTACTACCACTACCGGTGCCTCGCCCCGTTCGTGCGGGAGCTCGCGGACGTCGACACCGCTTCGATGCGGCTGCCCCGGCGGTCCCCGATCAGCCGGCGCCTGGTGCTGCGCAGGACCCGGATCAGTGACGGGCTGCTGCGGCTCCAGCCGTACATGGATCCCGAGGTCCGCGAGCGTGCGCTCGCCGAGGCCCGGGCCCGGGGCGAGGCGCCGGAGCGGGCTGCGGCGACGGCCGAGGCGGTGGCCGTGGTCACGGCGGTAGCCGCCCTGCGCGGCGGGGCCGAGGCGTCGGCGGAGGGCGGTCCGGTGCCGTCCCCGTCCGCCGGGCCGGACCTCGTCGCGGTGGCCAAGGCCCTGCGCCGGTCCCCCGCCGTCATCACCGTCCGCGCCCGGTCCGGGCCGTCAGACCAGCCAGAGAGCGTGATCCTATGAGCAGTTCAGCGCCGTCCCCGTCCCCCGGCCGGCATACCTCGGTGGTCATCGGGGGCAGCCTGGCCGGCATGCTCACGGCCGCCGCCCTCGCCGCCGCCGGGGCCCGCGAGGTCATCGTCGTCGAACGCGACGCGCTGCCCGACGGGCCGCGCCCCCGCAAGGGGCTGCCGCAGGCGCACCACGCGCACCTGCTGTGGTCCGGCGGGGCCTCGGCGGTGGACGCGCTGCTGCCCGGCACCACCGCGGCGCTGCGGGAGGACGGGGCCCACCGGATCCCGCTGCCCACGAACATGGTCGGCTTCTCGCCCGAGGGGTGGTTCCGGCGCTGGGCGCTGGAGTCCCACCACGTGCTGCTGGCCAGCCGCGACCTGCTGGACTGGCACGTCCGCCGGGCCGTGGCGGGGCTGGGGAACGTCACCGTCGCCGACCGGACGCGGGTGCTGGGCCTGGCGGGCGACGCGCGGCGCGTCACCGGGGTCCGGGTGCGCGGGGAGGACGGGGCGGAGCGGGTCCTGGACGCGGGCCTGGTCGTGGACGCCTCCGGGCGGGCCTCCCGTACGCCGCTGTGGCTGCGGGAGTTCGGGGTGCCCGTGCCCCCGGTGCGGACGGTGGACCCCGGGCTCGTCTACGCCAGCCGGGTCTTCCGGGCCCCGGCGGACCTCGGGAACAGCTTCCCGGTCATCGTCAACGTGCAGGCCGATCCCCGCGAGGGCGGTCCCGGCCGGTCGGCGACCCTGGTGCCGATCGAGGGCGACCGCTGGCTCGTCACCCTGTCGGGCACCCGCGGCGGCGAGCCGACCGCGGACCCGCGGGCCTTCGAGGACTTCGCCCGGTCGCTGCGGCACCCGATCGTGAGCGAGCTGATCGCCGGCGCGGAGCCGCTGACGGACGTGGTGCTCACGCGGACCACCGTCAACCGCAGGCACCACTACGAGAAGGCCGCGCTGCCCGCGCGGTTCCTGGTGCTCGGCGACGCGGTCGCCGCCTACAACCCGGTGTACGGGCACGGCATGTCGGTGGCCGCGCAGAGCGCGCTCGCGCTGCGGGACACCGTCGCCCGGTACGGGTGGTCCGACGGGCGCCTCGCCGCCCGCGCCCAGAAGGCCGTCGCCGGGCCGGTGACCGCCGCCTGGGCGCTGTCCACGGGCAGCGACGTCTTCTACCCCGGGGCCACGGAGAGCGGCCCGACGCCGGCCGAGCGGGTCGCCGCCGCCTACGTACGGCGGCTGATGCGCACGAGCACCGGCAACGGCCGGGTGGCGCGGGCGGTGACCGACGTGATGACCCTGGAGCGGCCCGCCACCCGGCTGTTCACCCCGCCGGTGCTGCTGGCGGCGCTGCTGGGGCCGGGCCGGGCGCAGCTGTCGGGGCCGCCGCTGGCGCCGCAGGAGCGGGCGGCGGTCGCGGCCCCGCGGGGGTAGCGGGGCGCGGCGGGGCGGGCGCAGCCGGGGCGGCGGGGGCGGCGGGGCTCAGATCGGCGGTACGAGGGTGAACCAGCGGTCCAGGAGTGCGGTGTCACCGGTGACGTGCAACGCCTGGGCGGGGAGCCGCTGCCAGAGGAACAGCATCAGGTCGGAGGCGGTGCCGGCGGCCTCGACGTGGACGGGTGCCCTGCCGTCGGGGTCGAGCCGGACCTCGTCGCCGTCGAACTCCACCGTCCAGCTGCCGGGACCGTCGGTGCGGCGGAACCGGTAGCGCTCGCCCGCCCCGGGCGGGGCGGGCCTCATGGAGCGCCGGCCGGGTGCCATCACCTCGAAGCTCTGGGTGACCGAGTCCACCGCGAAGGCGGGGTCGAAGGGGGCCGGGTCCCCCGTCGCCGCTTCGGCGTCCCAGCGGTGGACGGCCTGTTCGACGGTCTGCATGCGGATCCAGAAGCCGCTGGTGCGGTCCCCGTCCGCCGACCAGGTCCACACGGGTACGTCCGGGCCCAGTTCGCGCAGGACCGCGATCAGGTCCCGGGCGGCCGCCGCCGACCAGTCGAAGAGTTCCTCGGGCACGGGCCCCTTGTGCGGGGTCCGGTCGGGCATCGGCCAGGCGGCCCGTACGGCCGGGTCCGCGGGCAGCGCGTAGAGCTCCGGGTCGGTGGGGTCGCAGGGCTCGGCGAGCCGTTCGCGGAGGATGTGGGTGAGGTAGCGCTGGACGCTGCCGAGGTGTCCGACGAGGTCGGCGACCGACCAGTCGGGGCACGAGGGCACCGGGGGCGCCTCGCGCCCGCCGTCGGCCGCACGGCGGACCGCCCTGTCGAAGGCGGCCGCCTCGCTCTGGAAGATGTCGAGCCGGGTGAGGTGGTCCATGGGGTCACTTTGCCCCCTTGGTCCCCCGCGGACTCAGCGTGCGCGCTGGGCGAACGCCGCCAGCGCCTGGGCGGTGCTCGCCTCCAGGGCGCCGGCTCCGCACGCGCGGCTGGTGAGGTGGGCGCGGGTGAGCAGGCCGGGGTCCTGGAGCTCGGTGCCCAGCGCGGCCAGCGCCCGGGCCAGTTCGTAGGCCGCCGGGGAGTCCTCCAGCAGGGCCACGGCCTCGTGCAGCAGGCCGGCGCGGTCCTGCGGGGCGGCCACCTCGGCGGCGACGCGCAGGGCCTGGCCGATGGCGGAGGGGGCGCCGAAGGCGCGGGCGCGGCGTACGGCCTCGGCGGTCAGGGCGCGGGCCCTGACGGGGTCCTCCGGGGCGACGGCACGGGCCAGCAGCAGCCGCCAGGGGCACCAGGCCGGGTTCTGGATGCCGCGCGGGGTCAGCCGCCGTCCGACCGCTTCCAGTTCGGCGGCGGCCGCCTTCCGGTCGCCGCCGGCCAGCAGCAGTTCGGCGTACACGGTCTGCGAGTCGGGGAAGACGACGGCCGCGGGGAAGGGCTCCCCGTACTCGTGCTCGCGCGCGAGGCCCCAGGCCTCGTCCACCCGGCCCCGGGCGACGAGGGTGGTGAGGAGGATGGCGATGGCGTACCAGTGCACGGGCGTACGGCGGCCCACGCGCTCGGCGAGGCGCAGTCCGGCCCGGGCCAGCTCCTCGGCCTCGACGAGCCGGCCGCGCCGGTAGCGGATGTAGGCGCGCAGGCTGTACGCGAAGGACAGGTGGGCGCCGTGCCAGCCCTGGCGTTCGAACTCGGCGGTGCCCTCCTCGAAGAGCTCCTCGGCGCGTCCGGGCCGGTCGGCGTACATGTGGACCATGGCGGCGAGGACCGGGACCTCGAAGCCGCGGTCCTCGTGGGCCCAGCTGAAGGGCTCCCGCAGGACGCGGTCGGCGTGGTGGAGGACCACGTCGAGGGGTTCGCCGCGCAGGCAGGCGTCCCAGGCGCGCAGTCCGATGACGTAGCGCTCGGTGAGGTCCCGGCCGGGGAGGCGGTCGGCGAGGCGGGCGAGGCGCCGCGAGCGGGCGGGGGAGTCGGTTTCGGCGGCGTTGAAGGCGTCCCACATGAACTGCTCGGACTGCAGGCGCAGCCGGGCGCGCGCGTCGTGGGTGCGGGGTATCTCGCGGCCGAGCAGTTCGGACGCGGCGGCGAGGTGGTCGCTGTGGGCGAGGACCTGGGCGAGCCGGATGACGATGCCCTGGCGCAGGGCGGGGTCGTCGAAGGGTTCGGCGAGGGCCGCACGCAGGTGGTTGACGGTGTTGGCGGGCTCGGTGAGGAGGGAGGCGCAGCCCAGTTCGTAGAGCACCACCGCGCGTTCGTCGAAGCCCGGGGGCTCCTCCAGGGCGCGGGCGAGCTGGCGGCGGGCGGCTTCGGGGGCGCCGGCGCGGAGGTTCTCGGCGGCGGCCTCGCGGAGGGTGCGCACCACCCAGGGGTCGTTCTCGGGCTGGGTCTCCAGGAGGTGGCGGGCGGCCGTCGAGGAGCCGAGCCCGGCGTCGACGACGGCGGCCGCGGCCCTGCCGTGCAGGGCGACGCGCAGGGCGTCGGGGATGGCCCGGTATATGGCGGTGGCGATGAGCGGGTGGACGAACTCCAGCCCGCTGTCCTCGTCTTCGCCGGGTCCGGCGGGCTCCGCGGCCGGGGCGGAGAGGATGCGGGCGTCGCGGAGCCGGACGGTGGCGTCGGCGGCCTCCTCGGCGCCGAGCACCGCGACGCGGGCGGCGATCCGGCGCGGGATGGCGGTGCCGAGGACGGCGCAGGCCCAGGCGAAGCGGACGGTGGAGGGGCCGAGGCTGTGCAGCCGGGCGACGAGCCCGCTGCCGCGCTGGGCGGCGGCGAGGTCGCGCAGCAGCGGGGCGCTGGCCTCGACGGGGTCGAGGCCCTTGGCGCGGACCTTGGCGGTGAGTTCGACGGCTTCGAAGGGGTTGCCGGTGGTCACGGCCCAGGCCTCGTGGCAGAAGGCGTCCTCGGCGTGTGCGCCGACGGCCTCGCGGACCAGGGTGGAGACGGCGGCCTGGCTGAGCGGGTTGAGGACGAGGGGGCGCTTTCCGGCCCGGCCGGGCAAGGTGCGGAAGGCCTCGGCGTCCGCGGGGAGTTCGTCGGGGCGGTAGGCGGTGACGAGGAGCAGGGGGAGGTGTTCGGCGCGCGGGGCGAAGCCGGCGAGCCACCCCAGGGATTCCGGGTCGGCCCAGTGGGCGTCGTCGAGGACGAGGACGACGGGGGCGCGCTGGACGACGAGGTGGGTGAGGACCCAGTCGAGGCCGTCGCGCAGGCCCTGCGGGTCGGGCGGGGCGCCCTGCGCGGGGGCGCACAGGCCGAGGGCGGGGCCGACGATGGCGTACCAGCTGCCGAGCGCGGCGCGCAGCTCGGCCTCGGGGCGGCCGGCCAGCTGGGGCTGGATGAGCTGCCGGGCCACGTGGAAGGGCTGGGTCTGCTCCTGTTCGCCGCCGCGTGCGGCGAGCAGGGTGCAGGAGCGGGCGAGGGCGCGCCGGCGCACTTCGGCGAGCAGGGTGGTCTTGCCGAGCCCGGCGGGTCCCGAGAGGGCGAGCAGGCCGCCGCCGGTGTCGGGTCCGGCGCCGGTGAGGCGGTCCAGTGCCTCGTCGACGGCGAGGAGTTCGGCGTCGCGTTCGAAGAGCGTGCGCCGTGTGCGGGTCCGGCGTTCCGTCATGGTTCGTACCCCCCAGGCCGGCTCGGGAGATCAGCGTACGCCCGCGCACATCCCGAAGGGTCCCACTATCGGGAAAGAATCCGATCTTCTGTTCCGGGTGCGGTTCCGGCTCCTGCTTCGCGTGCTGCTCCGGGTGCCGTGACGGGTGTGGCCCGCGGCGGCTGCGCGGTCGGCCGCCGCGGGGCCGGGGGCGGGTCAGCCGCGCCAGTTCCAGTGCAGGGAGCCGTTCTCCGGGAGGGCCGTCCAGCGGGCGGCGGCCGCGTCGAGGGCGGTGAGAGCGCTCCGCAGCCGGGCTTCGTCGAGGGTGGGCCGGCCCACGGCGCGGCCCGTGACGGGCAGTCCGGACCAGGCGCGGTAGGCCCAGTTGACGGCCATCTCCGCCGCCATCACGGCGTCGCCGCCGCGGCGCAGCACTTTGAGCCCGGAGCGTCGGTGGCGGCCGGGCTCGGTCATCTCGAAGCCCTGGAAGGTGGCGCCGGCCGCCACGGCGCCCCAGAAGCCGTCGGTGATGCCGAGCGCCTCCTCGACGGCGGCGTGGGCGAGGTCGTGCGGGATCGTCGGGCCGGAGGGCTGCGCGGGCAGCCGTACGTCGGGGCCGCGGCGTCCGCTGACCGTGATCTCGTGCTGGTTTCCCGGCAGCTTCCGGAAGGAGATGTCCATCGGGCCCGACGGTACGGCGGTGGGGGCGGCGCCGCCAGGGGATTTCACGGGCCTCCCGGCAGGGGGTTTGGGACGGCCGTGCGGGGACAGCCGCCAGGGTGAGGCACCCAGACGTGCCGTTCCACGGTCGGCCTCGGGCTCCGCGCGGGGCCGCCCCCGACCCGGAGGCGAAGGATGGACACGAACCGCGGGCAGGACGCCCCGGAGCGGCGCGGCGCGCTGCTCCCCGACGCGGGGGCGATGGTGGACGAGCACGGCCGCGCACCCGGCGTGCCGTCCCGTACCGGCACCGGAGCGGGCCCGGCGGCCGATCCCGTGCGGGTGGACGCGGCCCGCGCGGCGGAGGCCGAGGTGAACGTACTGGTCAGTCACTGCGACCGGGCGGGTGCGGCCGTCGTGCTCGGCGTCCTGGCGGAGGCGTTCCCCGGGATGGCCCCGCCGGTGCCGGAGCCGGCGGGCGGACCCGCCACGGAGCCGAGCGTCTGGTCGGCGACGGTGGACGTCCGCCGCGCGGTACCGGGGGCGAGCCCCCGCGCCCGGCCGTCCTCCCCGGTGACGGCCGAGCTTGACGGCGCCGCCGAGCCGGTGCGGCGGGTCCGCGCCGTGCTGGAGGAGGCCTTCGCCGGCGAGCACCTCGGCACCGTCTCCGGCGAGCACGAGCTCCAGGTCACGCTGCGGCTCGCCGCCCGGGGGGCCTGACACGCCGGCGGTGCGTACGGGACCGTGCCGGGGGCGGCCGGGGCCGCGCACCGGCCCGCGTCGGCTCCCGCTGCCGCTGCCCGCCTGCGCGGCCCGCCTGCGCGGCCCGCGCCGCCCACGCCGCCCGCGCCGCCCGCGCCGCCCACGCCTGCGCCTACGTGAGGCCGAAGCGTCCGGCCCGTGCCCCCAGGACGAACTTGCGCCACTCGCGCGGCGCGAAGACCAGGGAGGGGCCGTCGGGCCGCTCGCCGTTGCGCATCGCGATGAACCCTTCCACGAAGGCGACCTGGACGTCGCCCACTCCGCGGCTGCCCGGCTGCCAGTCGGCCCCGCTGAGATCGAGCTCGGGCCTGGACCTGCCCCAGCCGGAAACGGGCTGCGGAACCGTGCTCTCCGTCACGTGCGTGCTCCTCCCGGTACGGTACGTCGTCGTCCGGGGGCCCAGAGTAGCGAGCGGGGCGGGCGCCGCACAGGCCGCGGGCGTCACCCGCGGCCGGTCCGGCACAGCGGCCCCGGTCAGGACTCCGGCGGGTGCGCGCCGACCAGCCACATCGCGAAGAACTGCGCGCCGCCGCCGTACGCGTGGCCCAGTGCCCGCCGGGCTCCGGGGACCTGGTGCTCCCCGGCCCCGCCGCGGACCTGGAGGGCGGCCTCCGCGAAGCGGATCATGCCCGAGGCGCCGATCGGGTTGGTGGACAGCACCCCGCCGGAGGGGTTCACCGGGAGGTCGCCGTCCAGTTCGGTGACCCCCGCCTCGGTGAGCTTCCAGCCCTCCCCCTCCTGCGCGAAGCCGAGGTTCTCCAGCCACATCGGCTCGTACCAGGAGAACGGCACGTACATCTCGACCGCGTCGATCTCCCGGCGCGGGTCGGTGATCCCGGCCTGCCGGTAGACGTCGGCCGCGCAGTCCTTGCCGGCCTGCGGCGAGACGAAGTCCTTGCCCGCGAAGAGCGTCGGCTCGCTGCGCATCGCCCCGCCGTGCACCCAGGCGGGCGGCCGGGGCGAACGGGCCGCGCCCGCACGGTCGGTGAGGACCATCGCGCACGCGCCGTCCGAGGACGGGCAGGTCTCGGAGTACCGGATCGGGTCCCACAGCATCGGCGAGGACTGGACCTTCTCCAGGGTGATGTCGTGCTCGTGCAGGTGCGCGTACGGGTTCTTCAGGGCGTTGCGCCGGTCCTTGTACGCGACGAGCGAGCCCACGGTGTCCGGCGCCCCGGTGCGCCGCATGTACGCGCGCACGTGCGGGGCGAAGAAGCCGCCCGCGCCGGCCAGCAGCGGCTGCTGGAAGGGGACGGGCAGCGAGAGCCCCCACATGGCGTTGGACTCGGACTGCTTCTCGAAGGCGAGCGTCAGGACGGTGCGGTGGACGCGGGCCGCGACCAGGTTGGCGGCGACCAGGGCGGTGGAACCGCCGACGGAGCCGGCCGTGTGGACGCGGAGCATCGGCTTGCCGACCGCGCCGAGGGCGTCCGCCAGGTAGAGCTCCGGCATCATGACGCCCTCGAAGAAGTCGGGGGCCTTGCCGATGACGACCGCGTCGATGTCGGCCCAGGTCAGCTCCGCGTCGGCGAGGGCGCGGGCCGCGGCCTCGCGGACCAGCCCGGCGATGGAGACGTCGTGCCGGGCGGCGACGTGCTTGGTCTGGCCGATCCCGACGACGGCCACGGGCTCCTTGCCCGGTGTGCCGGAGGCGCTCATGCGCGGTCCCCTTCCAGGACGGCCACCAGGTTCTGCTGGAGGCAGGGGCCGGAGGTGGCGTGCGCGACGGCCCGGTGGGACTCGCCGCGGTGGATGCGGGCGGCCGCCTCGCCGATCCGGATGAGGCCGGCGGCCATCATCGGGTTCGCGGCGAGGGCCCCGCCGGAGGGGTTGACGGCCACCGTGTCGCCGAGTCGGAGCGCCTTGCGGAGCACGACCTCCTGGGAGGAGAACGGCGCGTGCAGTTCCGCCGTGTCGACGGGGGCGTCGAAGACCCCGGCGTGCTCGGCGGCGGTCCGGGTGGACGGGGACCGGGTCAGGTCGCGCAGGCCGAGGCCGTGCGCCTCGATGCGGTGGTCGATGCCGGTGATCCAGGCGGGCCGCGCGCACAGCCGCCGCGCCGCGTCGCCCGCGGCCAGTACGACGGCGGCGGCGCCGTCCCCGATGGGCGGGCAGTCGCCCGTGCGCAGCGGCCGCACCTGGTAGTCGCCCTGCGGGACGCTGCCGCTGAGCTGGGCGTGCGGGTTGGCCCCGGCGGAGGCGCGGCTGCGGGCGCCGATCGCGGCGAGCGCGTGCTCGTCGGTCTCGCCCGCGTCGATCAGCGCCCGCGCCTGGAGGGCGGCCAGGGCCACCGAGTCGGGCCACAGGGGGGCGAGGTAGTACGGGTCGAGCTGCCGGGTCAGGACGTCGCGCACGGACCCCGGCGAGGACTTCCCGTACGCGTAGACGAGCGCGGTGTCGGCCTCGCCGGTCTGGATCTTGACCCAGGCCTCGTAGAGCGCCCAGGCACCGTCCATCTCGACGTGCGACTCGGAGATCGGCGGCCAGGCGCCGACCCCGTCGAGGGTCATGGTGAAGGAGAAGGCCCGGCCGGCGAGGTAGTCGCTGGAGCCTGAGCAGGTGAAGCCGATCTCGCCCGCCTTGAGCCCGGTGGCCGCCAGCACCTGGTGCAGGACGGGCATCACCATCTCGACTTCGCTGAGTTCGTCGGTGCGGCGCCGGTGGTCGCTCTGGGCGAACGCGACGACGGCCACCTCGCGCGCGCGGCGGGTGTTCCTGGGCATCAGAGGAGCTCCTTGTACGCGTCGTAGTCCGCGTCCGGCTCGCCGGTGGGGCGGTAGTGGTCGGGGTAGCGGCCGCCGTCGGTCCACACCGGTTCGACGCGCAGGCCCATGCGGACCTGGTCGTACGGGATGCCGCCGATCCGGCCGTGGAGGGCGAGGCCAGCGCCGTCGAGGGCGATGTGGGCGTAGACGTAGGGGACTTCGATGTCCAGGTTGCGCGCCTTGATGTTGACGATGCAGAAGGTGGTGACGGTCCCGGCGGGCCCGACCTCGACCTGGTCGGTGGTGGCCACCCCGCAGGTGGGGCACGCGCCGCGAGGGGGGACGTACACCTTGTGGCAGGAGGGGCAGCGCTCGCCGACGGTGCGCCGCTCGGAGAGCGCGTTGATGTACGCGGTCTGGGCACGGCCGGGGCTGTACGTGTAGTCGAGGCGGGCCTCGGCGACGATGCCGGTGACGGGGTCGGCGAACACCCCGTCGTGCGGTGCGGCGCCGCCTTCCT
Organism: Streptomyces sp. NPDC043896; assembly: GCF_056435605.1. Classification (NCBI taxonomy): domain Bacteria; kingdom Bacillati; phylum Actinomycetota; class Actinomycetes; order Kitasatosporales; family Streptomycetaceae; genus Streptomyces; species Streptomyces sp. NPDC043896. The sequence goes on along the minus strand of NZ_JBWKEE010000002.1, from coordinate 131,837 downwards.
CCTCCTGGCCCCCGCAGGGCTCGAAGCAGGCGATGTCGGTGATGGCCCCGGTGCGCTCGGCGGCCCAGCGGACGCGCACCCGCATCCCGGTGGACACGGCGTCGGGGCCGGGTGCGTCGAGGGCGTGCAGGATCGCGGTGTCGGCGCCGTCGAGCCGTACGAGCACCCAGGCGAAGGGGGTGCCGAGGGGCTGCTGGGGGCGGGGCTCGCCGTTCCAGGCCCAGGTGGTGACGGTACCGGTGGGGGCGACCTCGACGAGGTCCCGGATCTCCTCGGCGGTGACGGGGTCGTACTCGGCGGGCGGGACCATGACCCGCCCGTCGGAGGTCCTGACCCCGAGCACGACGCCCTGCCGGAGTCCGGTGAGGAAGGCGCTCTGCACGGGTCCGAGGGACCGGGTGAAGGGGAACTCGACGACGAGGGGCGCGCGCAGCACCTCGGGCGGGGACGCGGCTGTCATGGATGTCTCTCCGGTTCTCGACGGGGCTGGATTCGGTGAGGCCGTGTCTTTTGGATCAGGCCCGGCGGTAGACCGGGGGCCGCTTCTCCGCGAAGGCCCGCGCCCCCTCCTTCGCGTCGGCCGTGTCGAAGACCGGCCACCCCCGGACCAGTTCGGCTGCCAGGCCCTCCGTCTCCGTGAGCTCGGCGGCTTCGTACACGGACGCCTTCACCGCCTCGACGGCCAGCGGCCCGCACGCGTTGATCAGCTCCGCCGTCTCCAGCGCGGCCTCCAGCGCCGTGCCGTCCGGCACCACCCGGCCCACCAGCCCGATCCGCGCCGCTTCCTCCGCCGAGTACGGGCGGCCCGTCAGCAGCATCTCCAGGGCGTGCGCGCGCGGGATCTGGCGGGGCAGGCGGACGGTGGAGCCGCCGATCGGGAACAGCCCCCGCCTGACCTCGAACAGCCCGAAGGTGGCCCCTGCCCCGGCCACCCTGATGTCGGTGCCCTGGAGGATCTCGGTGCCGCCGGCCACGCAGTAGCCCTCCACCGCCGCGATCACCGGCTTGCGCGGCCGGTGGTGGCGCAGCATCGCCTTCCAGTGCAGGTCGGGGTCGGCTTTGAGGCGGTCCCGGTACCGGTCGCCCGCCATGCCGCCGCCGGCCAGCGCCTTGAGGTCCATCCCGGCGCAGAAGTCGCCGCCGGCGCCCGTCAGCACCACCGAGCGCACGGCGTCGTCCGCGTCGGCCTCCAGCCAGGCGTCGTACAGGCCCACCAGCAGGGGAAGCGAGAGCGCGTTCTTCGCTTCGGGCCTGTTCATGGTGAGCACCAGCGTGGCTCCGCGGCGTTCCACCGTCAGGTGTTCGGTCCCACCCATTGCCGTCCTCCCGTCTCAAGACCTAGAACAGGTTGCAGGAGGGCCGGGTGCAGTTCAAGAGTTTCCTGACACCCAGTCAGATTTCTTGGTGTGCGCCCTTCCCCCTTGGAGCGGGCGGCGCTGTAATGACCGCCGAGCAGCCCAGCCGTGAGCACTTTCGGGTCAGGAGGAACGGTGGAGTACAACCTTGCCGACCTGTTCGAATCGGTCGTGGACGTGGTCCCGGAGCGCGAGGCCCTGGTGTACGTGGACCACCCCGGGACCGGCGCCGAGCGCCGCCTCACGTACGCGGAGCTGGACGCGGCGGCGAACCGCGTCGGACACCACCTGCTGGACAGCGGGCTGCGGCCCGGCGAGCACGTGGGGCTGCACCTCTACAACGGGATCGAGTACCTCCAGACCGTGCTGGCCTGCCTCAAGGCGCGCCTGGTGCCGGTGAACGTCAACTACCGGTACGTGGAGGAGGAACTGGTCTACCTCTACGGCGACGCGGACCTCGCCGCCCTCGTCTTCGAGGGCGAGTTCACGGAGCGGGTGGCGGCCGCGCTGCCGCAGACCCCGAAGCTGCGCCACCTCGTCCGGGTCGGGCAGGCGCCCGCCGGCGCCCCGGAGCCGGCCGTCGCGCCGGTCGCGTACGCGGAGGCGGAGGAGGCCGGGTCCCCGGAGCGCGGCTTCCCGGAGCGCAGCGCCGACGACCTGTTCATCATCTACACCGGCGGCACGACCGGGATGCCCAAGGGCGTGATGTGGCGGGCCGAGGACCTGTTCTTCGCCGGTCTCTTCGGCGGGGAGCCCTCGGGCGAGCCGGTGAAGCGGCCGGAGGAGCTGGCCGAGCGGGTCGCGGCCCGCGGCGCCGGGCTGACCTTCTTCCCCGCTCCCCCGCTGATGCACGGCACCTCGACGCTGACCTCGTTCATCGCCTTCAACTACGGCCAGAGGGTGGTCATCCACCGCAAGTACGCGCCCGAGGAGGTGCTGCGCACCATCGAGAAGGAGAAGGTGTCGAGCGTCTCGCTGGTCGGCGACGCGATGCTGCGGCCGCTGATCGACGCCCTGAACGGGCCGCTCAAGGGGACGGACCTCTCCTCGCTGTTCAGCGTCTCCTCCTCCGGGGCCATCATGTCGGAGACCGTCCGCGCCGAGTTCCAGCGCCTGGTGCCGAACGTGGTGCTCCTGAACAACTTCGGCTCCTCCGAGTCCGGTTCCAACGGCCGGGCGACGGACGACTCCGGCCCGGAGAAGGGGTTCCGGCTCCAGGTCAACGACCGGACGCGGGTGGTCGACCCGGTGACGCACGAGCCGGTGGCGGTCGGCGTTCCCGGCCGCCTCGCCCAGCGCGGGCACGTGCCGCTCGGGTACTACAACGACCCGGTGAAGACGGCCGAGACCTTCTTCCGGAAGGGGGACGAGCGCTGGGTGCTGCTCGGCGACATGGCGACGGTCGACGAACAGGGCATCGTGACCGTGCTGGGGCGCGGCTCGCAGTGCATCAACACCGGGGGCGAGAAGGTGTATCCGGAGGAGGTCGAGCAGGCCCTGAAGTCGCACCCGGACGTGTACGACGTCCTGGTGGCGGGCGTCCCGGACGCGACGTGGGGCAACCACGTGGCCGCGGTGGTGCAGGTACGGCAGGGTGCGCCCGAGCCGACCCTGGAGGAGATCCAGAGCCACTGCCGGACGCGGCTGGCCGGCTACAAGATCCCGCGCCAGCTGGTGATCACGCCGTCCGTACAGCGCTCCCCGAGCGGCAAGGCGGACTACCGCTGGGCGAAGGCGGTGGCCACGGAGGCGGACGCGGGGGCGTGAGGCACGGGGGTGTGAGGCACGGGGGTGTGAGGCACGGGAGCGAGAGGCGCCGGGGCGTGAGGCACGGGAGCGAGACGCACGGGAGCGAGAGGCGCCGGGCATGACCGCCCCCTGGGCCCGCGGACCGGTACGGGAAGCGCGGGCTCAGGCCCTCCAGCGGGGTGCCCCGTCGTCCGGGGTGCCGGGACCCGCGAAGTGGAACGGCACGCCGAGACGAGCCGCCGGCGCCCTTCCGGCGCGCCGGCCGAGAGGGGCGCGGGGTCAGGCTCCGGTGGCCAGGAAGCGTTCGACGCGGGCCGCGAACCATTCGGCGTCGTCCAGCCACGGGAAGTGCGCGGCGCCCCGCTGGACGTCGGCGGCGGCGTGCGGGAGGAGCCCGGCGAGTTCATCGGCGACGGCGGTGGTGGGGTAGCCGTCCAGTTCCCCCGCCAGGACCAGCGCCTCGCCCTCGAAGCGGCGGAGCGCCGCGCGCGTGGCGGCCGGGTCGAACGCCCCGGGGGCGGCGAAGACGGCGGCGGCGGCCTGGTTGCGCTCCTGGTCGCTCGCGGCGAGGTGGGCGCGCGCCCGCTCGTCCCAGCGGCCGTAGGCGAGGACCATCGCCCGGCGCCGGTCCTCCGGGGAAGGGTCGCCGCCGGCCGCCCACATCCGCTCGTACGCGGCGATGGCCGTGTCGTAGGGCTCCCGGCCCGCGCGGATCCGGACGGCCGCCAGGCTCTGCTCCGGGGTCGGCCCGAGGTCCACGGCCCAGGCGGTGGGGGTCACGAGGACCAGGCGGCGGATCCGCTCGGGGTGCGCGGCGGCGTGGAGCAGGGCGAGGTTGCCCGCGGCGGAGTGGGCGAGGACGTCCATGCGCTCCAGGCCCAGGTGGACACGGAGGGCCTCGACGTCGGCGACCTGGTGGTCGACGCGGTACGTGGCCTCGTCCGCCGGTATCGCGGAGTCGCCGGTGCCGCGCAGGTCGAGGAGGATGAGGCGGCGGCCGGCGGCGAGTCCGCCGAGGTCGCCCAGGTACCGGGAGGCGCGCATGGCGCCGCCGGGGAGGCAGACCAGCGGTTCGCCCTCGCCCCTGACGTGGTAGGCGAGTTCGGTTCCGTCATAGGTGGTGAATACAGGCATGGGGGCCATCAGATCAGACGACCACTCGTTCGAGTCATTGATTTACCCGGCGGGCTCCGGCAATCTACCGAATGAACGTTCGGTTGGCTTCTGGCGGTACGACTCTCGACGACGATGACGATGGCGATGAGGTGAGGGCAATGACGGCGCGTGCGGGTCTCGACGACCTCGAGGATGTCCGGGACGAAGGCGAGCGGCTGAGCGCCGACGAGCTGGCGGCGCTCCAGCTGAAGCGGCTGCGGGCGACCCTGCACCGGGCGTACGACCGCGTGGCCTTCTACCGGCAGGCCTTCGACAAGGCGGGGGTCCATCCCGACGACTGCCGTTCGCTGGCGGACCTCTCCCTCTTCCCGTTCACCACCAAGGCGGACCTGCGCGACCAGTACCCCTTCGGGATGTTCGCGGTGCCGCGCGGCGACGTGCGCCGCATCCACGCCTCCAGCGGCACCACCGGCCGCCCGACGGTGGTCGGCTACACCGACGGGGACCTGGCCACCTGGGCCGATGTCGTCGCCCGGTCGCTGCGCGCGGCGGGCGGCCGGCCGGGGCAGATCGTGCACATCGCCTACGGGTACGGCCTGTTCACCGGGGGTCTGGGCGCCCATTACGGGGCGGAGCGGCTGGGCTGCACCGTGGTCCCCGCGTCCGGGGGCATGACGGACCGCCAGGTCAGACTGATCCAGGACTTCCGCCCGGAGGTCATCATGGTCACCCCCTCCTACATGCTCACACTGCTGGACGAGATGGAGCGCCAGGGCATCGACCCGCGCCGGACCTCGCTGCGCACGGGCGTCTTCGGCGCCGAGCCCTGGACGGAGGAGATGCGCCGGGAGATCGAGGACCGGCTCGACATCGACGCGGTGGACATATACGGCCTGTCGGAGGTGATCGGACCGGGCGTCGCGCAGGAGTTCGCCTCGCACAAGGACGGCCTGCACATCTGGGAGGACCACTTCTACCCCGAGGTGGTCGATCCGTTCACCGGGACGGCGGTGCCGGACGGGGAGCCCGGGGAGCTGGTGTTCACCTCCCTGACCAAGGAGGCCATGCCGGTGATCCGCTACCGCACCCGGGATCTGACGCGGCTGCTGCCGGGGACGGCCCGGCCCGCCTTCCGCCGCATGGAGAAGGTGACCGGCCGCAGCGACGACATGATCATCCTGCGCGGGGTGAACCTCTACCCCACCCAGATCGAGGAGATACTCCTGCGCGTCCCGGGCCTCGCCCCGCACTTCCAGCTGCGGCTGACCCGGGAGGGCCGCCTCGACGCCCTCACCGTGCGGGTGGAGGCGCGCCGGGAGGCCGACGCCGGGAGGCGGCGGGACGCCGCCGCCGAGCTGGCGCGGGCGGTCAAGGAGTCCGTCGGGGTGTCCGTGGCCGTCGAGGTGGTGGAGCCGGAGAGCCTGGAGCGCTCGGTCGGCAAGATCAAGCGGGTGAAGGACCTCCGGGAGCCGCACACCGCCTGACCCCGCCGGGGACACCGAGGGGCGGCTGAAACCACCCGTTCGGGCTGATTCCGACGCCGCTTCCGGGAGCGGCCGGGGCCGCCCGGGTAGGGGATCCGGTGTGACCTCGACCCTCCGGCACCTCCACGACCGGCTCCTGGGCTCCGCCGCCGGGCTCGCCTGGAGCCGGGGCCGGGAGATCGAGCTGATGCACCGGGCGATGGGCTTCGCCGCCCTCGGGTTCCTCACCCTGGTGCCGCTGCTGGTCGTGGTGGCCGCGGCGGCGCCGGGCAGCGGCTCCAACTTCGGCCGCTGGCTGGGCCAGGCGCTCGGGGTGACGGCGGCCTCGCGGGCCCGGGTCGAGATGCTGTTCGGGGCGGCGGACCTGGCCCTGGAGCGGACCACCGCCTTCGGACTGGCGGCCCTCGCCGTGTTCGGACTGACCTTCGGCTCCGCCGTGCAGACCGGCTACGAGAAGGTGTGGGACCTGCCGACGGCCCGCTGGCACACCATGTGGCGGCACGTCGTGTGGCTGGCCCTGCTGGTCTGCTACCTCGGGCTGCTCGTGGGGATCCCCGCCCCCTCCGACAGCGTGGCGGGCACGGCGGTGGGCACCGTCAGCGACACGGTCGGCACCTGCCTGTTCTTCTGGAGCTCCGGACGGCTCCTGCTTGGCGGCCGGGTCCGCTGGCGGGCGCTGCTGCCCGGCGCGGTGGCGACCAGCCTGGGCCTGCTGGGCCTCAGGATCTTCTCCCAGCTGGTGTTCTCCCCGCTGATCGCCTCGAACGCCGTCACCTACGGCCCCTTCGGAACACTGCTGGTCGTCCAGTCCTGGCTCGTCGGCGTCGGCTTCGTCGTCTACGGCGGCGCCCTGGTCGGCCGCCTCGTCCACGAGTACCTGACCCTGCGCCGCCTGCGCGCCGGCGGCGTACTGCCCCCCGCGCACGGCCCCCTTCACGGCCCGGGGCCCGAGTGACCCGGAAGCGGCCCGCTCGGGTCAGCCCTTCCCGAAGCGGTCGCGCAGCTCGCGCTTGAGGATCTTGCCGCTGGCGTTGCGCGGGAGGGCCTCCACGAACAGCACCCGCTTGGGCGCCTTGAAGTGCGCGAGCCGCTCCCGCGCGTAGGCCATCAGCTCCCCCTCCGTCACCTCGCCCCGGGGGACGACCACCGCCGTGACCGCCTCGATCCACCGCTCGTCGGGCAGCCCGACGACCGCCGCCTCGGCCACCCCGGGGTGGGTGTAGAGGACGTCCTCGACCTGCCGGGACGCCACCAGGACCCCACCCGAGTTGATGACGTCCTTCACCCGGTCCACCACGGTGAAGTACCCGTCCGTGTCCCGCACCGCGAGGTCACCCGAGCGGAACCAGCCGTCCCGGAAGGCCTTCCCGGTGGCCTCGGGGTCGTTCCAGTAGCCCAGGCACAGCTGCGGCGAGCGGTAGACGACCTCGCCCGCCGTACCGTCGGGGACGTCCGCGCCGTCCTCGTCGACCACCCTGGCCTCCACGTGGCGCACCGGGCGCCCGCACGAGTCCATCCGCCCCTCGTGCTCGTCCGGCCCCAGGACGGTGGCCAGCGGGCCGATCTCGCTCTGCCCGAAGCAGTTGTAGAAGCCCAGTCCGGGCAGCCGGGCCCGCAGCCGCTCCAGAACCGGCACCGGCATGACCGAGGCCCCGTAGTAGGCCTTGCGCAGCCCGCCGAGTTCCCGCCGGCCGAACTGGGGGTGGTTGGCCAGGGCGATCCACACCGTGGGCGGAGCGAAGAGGCTGTCGGCCCGGCCCGCCTCCACCAGGTCGAAGATCTCCTCGGCCACGGGGGCGTCCAGAACGGTGTTGTGCGCGCCCACCGCCAGGTACGGCAGCAGGAAGACGTGCATCTGCGCCGAGTGGTAGAGCGGCAGCGAGTGCACGGGGCGGTCGTCCCCGTCCAGGTCCAGGGCTTCGATCGCGCTCTCGTACTCGTGGGCCAGCGCCCGGTGCGTCATCATCGCGCCCTTGGGCAGGGCGGTGGTCCCCGAGGTGTACAGCAGTTGCACCACGGCGTCCGGATCCCCGGCGGGCTCGTGGTCGAGGGGTTCGGCCAGCGCGGACAGGAACGACCCGGGCGCGTCACGCAGCGCCCGCACGGGGTGCCCGCCGGGGATCCGGGAGGCCAGGTCGGGGTCGGTGAGGACCAGGGCGCTCGCGCAGTCGCCGAGGATGTGCGCGAGGTCCTCGCCGGTGAGGTTCTGGTTGACGGGGACGTGGGTGAGCCCGGCGCGGGCGCAGGCGAGGAAGGCGATGAGGTAGGCGTCGGAGTTGTGGGCGAAGGCCGCGACCCGGTCCCCCGCGGACAGTCCGTACCGCTCCCGCAGGACGGCGGCGCCGGTGGAGACTGCGGCGTCGAGTTCCGCGTAGGTCCAGCTCCGTTCCCGGTAGCGGAGGGCGACCCGGTCGGGGTGGCGCCGCGCGCTGACCCGTACGAGCCCGTCGACCGTCTGGTGCCGCACTGCCGTCATGGGCGTCATGGGCGTCATGGGCGTGATCCTCACCCGCCCGGACGGCGGGGTCAACATCGGTGCGCCGACCGGCGAGGCCGGTATCCCGGCCCCCGGGGCAGCGGGTCACCGCCGGGCGCCCGCCGCGGCCTCGGCGGAGCGTGTAGTGGCCGCCTCGCTGCTCGGTCTGGCTCCCTGGGCCGACGCGCTGCTGGAGTACGCGGTGGGCTTCGGGTTCGGGCTGCTGGTGTTCCAGGCGCTGTTCATGCGCGACATGTTCGGCGGCCGCTACCCGGCCGCCGTCCGCGCGACGGTGTTCGCCGAGTGGCTGTCGATGAACTGCGTGATGGGGGCGATGGTCGCCGTGAACGTCATCGTCCGCAGCCATGTGCCGGGCGCCCGGGACGTGGCGGACCCGCGCTTCTGGGCGACGTTCTCGCTGGCGGTGCTGGCGGGTCTCGCCTTCGCCTACCCGGTCAACGTCTGGCTGGTGGCCAACCGCCTCAAGCACGGCATGGGCACGGCACGGGCCCTCGGTGCGGGCGGCGAGCCGCTCCCGGCCCCGCCGGAGCACCCCGTGCCGCCGGCCGCGATGGCCATGCCGGAACCGGAGGTGACGGGCGAGCAGAAGGCCGCCATGGCCACCCTGACCGTCGTCTTCCTCGCCGCCGGGGTGCTTCTGGCCGCCCTCTTCGGCCGCCTCTCCTGAAGTCCGGCGCCGGCTCAGGGACTGACGGCGAGGAAGAGGTACGCCGCCAGCAGGACGAGGTGCACCCCGCCCTGGAGGAGGGTGGCGCGGCCGGGGACGATCGTCAGGGCGCCGACGACCACGGTCAGGGCGAGCAGCACCATGTGGAGCGGCGCCAGGCCCAGCAGCAGCGGCCCGGTCAGCCAGACGGAGGCGAGGGCGATGGCCGGGATGGTCAGACCGATGCTGGCGATGGCGGAGCCGTAGGCGAGGTTGAGGCTGGTCTGGACGCGGTCGCGGCGGGCGGCCCGGACGGCGGCCAGGGTCTCGGGGGCCAGGACGAGCAGCGCGATGATCACACCGACGACGGCGTGGGGCAGGCCGGCGTCGGAGACGCCCTTCTCGATGGTGGGGGAGACGGCCTTGGCGTTGCCGACGACCGCGACGAGGGCGACGAAGAGCAGGCCGAGGCTGAAGAGGGCGGCGCGGGCGGTGGGCGGTTCGGCGTGGTCGCCGTCGTCGTCGCCGCCCGGAGCAGGGGCGGCGGCGGTCCCGGCGGCGGGGCGGCCGGCGCTCCCGGTGTCCACGGGCAGGAAGTAGTCCCGGTGGCGGACGGTCTGGACGGCGATGAACAACCCGTAGAGGGCGAGGGAGGCGACGGCGGCGAAGGCCAGCTGGGCGGTGGAGAACTCGGGGCCGGGCTTGCTGGTGGTGAAGGTCGGCAGGACCAGGCTCAGTACGGCGAGGGTGGCGACGGTGGCCAGGGCCGCGCCGGAACCCTCCGCGTTGAAGACGGCGACCCGGTTGCGCAGGGCCCCGACCAGCAGGGACAGGCCGACGATGCCGTTGCAGGTGATCATGACGGCGGCGAAGACGGTGTCCCGGGCGAGGGAGGCTGTCTTGTCCCCGCCATCGGCCATCAGGGTGACGATCAGGGCCACTTCGATGACGGTCACGGCGACGGCGAGGACGAGGGAGCCGAAGGGTTCGCCGACCCGGTGGGCCACCACCTCGGCGTGGTGCACGGCCGCGAGGACCGCCCCGGCGAGGCACAGGGCGACCAGGGCCACGGCGAAGCCGGGCAGGTCACGGCCCCAGCTGAGGACGAGCGCGACGAGCGCCACCACGGGGACCAGGAGGGTCCAGTCGGTCAGGGGGGATCTGCGCGTTGCCGTACTCATGCCTGCCAAGTTGCCAGAACTGCCGCCCCGGTGCGCCGCGGGGCGCGCATCCGGGGCCGTGGAGTGGCACTTCTCACGACATCTCGGCGTATGACGGTCATCGGGCACGGTCGGAGCGGCTCGGCCCGGGCTTCCGCGCGTACACCCGGATGGCCGATGATCAGTACATGACGAACCGGACGAGGAGAGCGGAACTGGTCGCGGGCGCGGAGAGCGAGGCCCGCTTCAAGGGACCCTTCACGGGGGACGAGCGGGCCGTGCTGCTCGCCGTGCTGGCGGCCCAGCGCACGACGCTGGAACTCAAGTGCGCCGGACTGGATTCCGAGTTGTCCCGGCGGTCGGTGGAGCCGTCGACGCTGTCGCTGCTCGGTCTGGTCCGCCATCTGGCCGATGTGGAGCGGCGCTGGTTCCGGCAGGTGCTGGCCGGGCAGGACGCATCGCCCCTGTTCTCCTCGCCGCAGGATCCGGACGGGGACTTCGACGGCGCGGTGTCCGGGCCCGGAGCCGTGGCGGAGGCGTGGGGAGCCTGGCGGCGCGAGGTGGAGTTCGCCGACCGGTTCGCCGCCGGCGCACCCCACCTGGACGTCGAGGGCGAGGACGGCTGGCTGGGGCCGGTGTCGTTGCGGTGGGTGCTGATCCACATGGTCGAGGAGTACGCACGGCACAACGGCCACGCCGATCTGCTGCGGGAGCGGATCGACGGGGCCGTCGGGGTCTGAGCCGGCGTCGGGGGCCGAGCCGGGGCGGGTGCCGGAGTCCCTCACACCGCGCGCTCGCGGCCCTCCCAGTAGGGGTCGCGCAGCCGCCGCTTGTAGAGCTTGCCGTTCGGGTCGCGGGGCATCGACGCGATGAAGTCGACGGACTTCGGCCGCTTGTAGCCGGCGAGCTGCCGTTCACAGTGGTGCAGGATCTCGGCGGCCAGGGCGTCGCCCGCCTCGAAGCCCTCGGCGGGCTCGATGACGGCCTTGACCTCCTCCCCCCAGGACTCGTGGGGGATGCCGAAGGCCGCGGCGTCGGCGACGGCCGGGTGGCCGAGCAGGGCGGACTCGATCTCGGCCGGGTAGATGTTGACCCCGCCCGAGATGATCATGTCGATCTTGCGGTCGCGGAGGAAGAGGTAACCCTCCTCGTCGAGCAGCCCGAGGTCGCCGACGGTGAAGAAGTCCCCGATGCGGTTCTTGCGGGTCTTGCCCTCGTCCTTGTGGTAGCTGAAGCCGCCGGTGTTCATCTTCAGGTAGACGGTGCCCAGTTCTCCGGCGGGCAGCCGGTTGCCGTCGTCGTCGAAGATCGCGAGTTCGCTGATCGGCCAGGCCTTGCCGACCGTGCCCGGCTTCTTCAGCCAGTCCTCTGCGGTGGCGAAGGCCCCGCCTCCCTCGCTGGCCGCGTAGTACTCCTCCACGCACCGGCCCCACCAGTCGATCATCGCCCGTTTGACGTGGTCGGGGCAGGGGGCGGCGCCGTGGATGGCGTGCCGCATCGAGGAGACGTCGTAGGCGTCCTTCGTCTCCTGCGGGAGGGCGAGGAGACGGTGGAACTGGGTGGGGACCATGTGGGTGTGCGTACAGGCGTGGCGGTCGATCAGCCGGAGCATCTCCTCGGGGCCCCACTTGTCCATCAGGACGAGCGGATGGCCGAGGTGCAGGGACGCGCCCGCGAACTGGAGCACCGCCGTGTGGTAGAGCGGTGAGCACACCAGGTGGACGTTGCCGTCCGCGGGGCGGATGCCGAAGATGCCGAGGAACCCGCCGAGGTACGTCTCCTCCGGGAGCTTCCCGGGCAGCGGGCGGCGGATGCCGCGGGGCCGGCCCGTGGTGCCGGAGGTGTAGTTCATGACCCAGCCGAGGGTGCGGTCGGCGGGGGGCTCGCCGCTCTGCCCGTCGAGCAGGTCGGCGTACGGGCGGAAGCCCGGGACCGCTCCGACGGCGTAGCGGCGCCCCGGGGCGAGTCCGGCCTCTTCGGCGGCGGCGGTGGCGGCCTGCGCGAACCGCTCGTGGGCGATGAGGACCTTCGCGCCGGAGTCGGAGACGATCCAGGCGATCTCGGGGCCGACGAGGTGATGGTTGACGGGGACCAGGTAGAAGCCCGCCTGGGAGGCGGCGAGGTAGGCGGTGAAGAACTCGACGCCGTTGGGCAGGACGACGGCGAAGGCGTCCCCCTTCTCCAGCCCGGCGGCGCGCAGTCCGTGGACGAGGCGGTTGACGTCGGCGTGCAGCCGGCCGGCGGACCACTCCTCGCCTTCGGGGGTGACGAGGACGGTCCGGGCGGGCTCCGCCGCCGCCTGGGCCCAGAAGCCTCCCGCGGACTGTGTCCGGGGAGACCCCGGCGGGAGCTGGTCAGTCATGTCGATCACACCTCTCGGGACCGGCCGGCGATACGGGTGATGCGGTCGATGGCGCGCTCGAAGCCGCTGGTGAGCTCGTCGAAGACGGCCTGGACGCCGCGTTCGCTGTTCATCCGCCCGACGATCTGGCCCACGGGGGTGCCGAGCAGCGGCCCGACCTCGTACTTCTGGATCCGGGAGACGGCCTCGGCGACGAGCAGGCCCTGGAGCGGCATGGGGAGGGCGCCGGGCCCCTCCGGGTCGTCCCAGGCGTCGGTCCACTCGGTGCGCAGCTGGCGGGCCGGTTTGCCGGTGAGGGCGCGGGAGCGGACGGTGTCGCCGGAGCCGGCGGCGAGGAGCTTCTCGGTGAGGGCGCGCGAGTGCAGGTCGGCCTCGGTGGTGGTGAGCCAGAGGGAGCCGAGCCAGACGCCCTGGGCGCCGAGGGCGAGTCCGGCGGCGATCTGCTCGCCGCTGCCGATGCCTCCGGCGGCGAGCACGGGGAGCGGGGCGACGGCCTCGGCGATCTCGGGAACCAGGACCATGGTGGCGATGTCGCCGGTGTGGCCGCCGGCCTCGTAGCCCTGGGCGACGACGATGTCGATGCCGGCCTCGGCGTGGCGGCGGGCGTGCTTGGCGCTGCCGGCGAGGGCGGCGACGAGGACGCCGTGCTCGTGGGCGCGGGCGATGACGTCGGCGGGCGGGGAACCCAGGGCGTTCGCCAGGAGTTTGATGGGGTAGTCGAAGGCGACGTCGAGCTGGTTGCGGGCGACCTGCTCCATCCAGCCGGTGATCCGCCAGCCGGAGGCCTCGCCCTCGGCGAGCTCGGGTACGTGGTGCTTGGCGAGGGTGTCGCGGACGAAGGCGCGGTGTCCAGCGGGGATCATCGCCTCGATGCCGGCCTCGCTGATGCCGTCGACGGCCTTCTTGGCGGGCATGACGACGTCGAGGCCGTAGGGCTTGCCGTCGGTGTGGGCCTGCATCCAGTCGAGGTCGCGTCTGAGGTCGTCGGGAGCGGTGTACCGGACGGCGCCGAGCACGCCGAAGCCGCCCGCGCGGGTGATGGCCGCGGCGACCGCCGGGAAGGGCGTGAAGCCGAAGATGGCGTGCTCGATTCCCAGTTTCCTGCTCAGCTCCGTCTCCATGGGCGTGAGGATGCCGCAGGGCGGCGGCCGAGGGAAGAGATTTCCTGATGCAGTGTCAGATTCTTGCGGGCGGGCGGGTGCGGAGGGTCCCCGGCGGGCGGGCAGATACCCAGTAGCGTGCGGAGAGCCTGCGGCGGGCCGGGCGGGTCCGGGCGGGTCCGGGCGCCTCCGCGCGACGGCGGCGGAGCGGCCGGGGAGAGCGGCGCGGTCGGGCGGCGTGGACGGACAGAGCGGTTCGGGGCGAGATCCGGGGCGGACAGGAGGGCCGGTCATGGCGGGAGTCACGGGGGCGGACGCGGGCGTGGAGCGGGGGCTGAGCCGACGGCGGCTCGGGGCGCGGTTGCTGGCGCTGGGCGGGGTGCTCGTCCTGCACGCCGCGCTGCCCGGGCCGCCGGCCGGGGCGGCCGAGCGGCGGGCCCTCCAGGGCCTGCGGCTGCGGTACGGGTCGGCGCGCCAGGCCGGGCTGCTGGAACGTCACCTGGAGGGGGTCGCGGAGGAGGCCCGGCGGTTCCTCGGCCCCTCCCCCGAGCACCCGTACTACGCCGGGGCCGTGGTGCTCGCCGGGCGCGGGCGCACCGTCGCGCTGCACCGGGCGATGGGGGACGCGGTGCGGTACGCGGACTACGACGGCCGGACCGACCGGCCGGTGGAGTTGCCGGCGGCGGAGCGGATCGCGATGGCGGAGGACACCGTCTTCGATCTGGCCTCGCTGAGCAAGCTGTTCACCGCCATCCTGGCGGTGCAGCAGATGGAGCGGGGCCGGCTGGAGCTGGAGGCCCCCGTGGACCGGTACCTGCCGGAGTTCACCGGGGGCGGCAAGGAGCACGTCACGGTCCGTCAGCTGCTCACGCACACCTCGGGGCTGCGGTCGTGGGCGCCCTTCTACCAGGAGTCCACCCGCGAGGGGCAGCTGCGCCTGCTGTGGTCGGTGCGGCCGCAGGACACGCCGGGGACGGTGTACCGGTACTCCGACCTGAACCTGATCGCGCTCCAGCTGCTTCTGGAACGGATCACCGGACGCACTTTGGACGTCCTGCTCCGGGACGAGATCACCGCTCCGCTCGGGATGCACCGCACGCGGTACAACCCGCCGCTCTCCTGGCGCCGGGTCACCGCCGCCACCGAGGTGCAGCGCCCGCCCTGGTCGGGCCTGGACCGGGGCCTGGTGTGGGGCGCCGTCCACGACGAGAACGCGTACGCCCTCGGCGGGGTCGCGGGCCACGCCGGGGTCTTCGGCACCGCCTGGGACCTCGCGATCCTCTCCCGCGCCCTGCTCGACGGCGGGGTCTACGCGGGCAAGCGCGTCCTGCGTCCCGCCTCCGTCGAGCTGCTCTTCACCGACTACAACACCGCCTTCCCCGGCGACGACCACGGCCTCGGCTTCGAGCTCTACCAGCACTGGTACATGGGAGCCCTGGCCACCCCGCACTCCGCCGGGCACACCGGCTTCACCGGGACCTCCCTGGTCCTCGACCCGTCGACCGACTCCTTCCTGGTCCTGCTCGGCAACTCCGTCCATCCCGTGCGGACCTGGCGGGCCGGCAGCGCGCCCCGGGTCGCGGCCGGCAACCGCTTCGCCCGCGCGGTGCCCGTCCGTACGCGGCACGGCGGCCCGGCCTGGTTCTCCGGGATGGAGACCGGCGGCTCGGGCACCCTCACCCTGCCCCCGCTGACCCCCGCCACCGACCGGGCCCGGCTGCGCTGCGCGGTGTGGTGGGACACGGTGCCCGGGGCGGGGGCCTTCCACCTGGAGGCCTCGGCCGACGGCAGCACCTGGGAGCCCCTCCCGTTCAGCACCGTCCGCACCACGGGCGGCGTGCCCGAGCAGTGGCCGGCGGGCTCGGCAGGCGGCTGGTCGGGCCGCATCTGGCACCGCCTCGAGGCCGCGCTCCCCTCCCGGCCCGGCCACGAGGTCCGTCTCCGCTTCCGCCACGCCTCGACCGGCCGCTACGTGGGACGCGGGGTGTACGTGGACGTGCTGCGGGTCGCCGAACCGGGCCGGCTCCTCTTCTCGGAGGACCGCCCGGCGGACGCGTCGCGCATCGAGGCGACGGGCTGGACCCGCTCGACGGACTGACGGGCGGGGACCGGCCCGGGCCCGGCCCGGGCCCGGCCCGGCGCCCTCAGCCCTCCAGCCGCCCGCGCAGCTCCTCCAGGTCGGTGAGGAACCAGGTCTGGCCGCCCCGGTTGCACTCGCGGACGAAGTCCCGCAGGGCCTCGCTGCCGTCCGTGTGGCGGGAGATGTCACCGAGGACGACGAGGCCCACCCGGTAGTTGACGAACTTCTGGACGATGTCGCCGGCGATCCGGGTGCTCAGCCGGAAGAACTCCCCGTCGAAGCGCGAGGCCGGCACGACGACCCAGCGGACGCCCTGCCAGGCCGCGTTGCCCACGAGGTCCAGGACGTCCCGTTCGCCCCCGATCGGCTCGCCCTCGGGGTCGCACATCAGAACGGGCACGTCGTGAATGGTCTGGAGGATGCTCATGCGCGTCGACGGTATGCCCTGGCGGCGGCCGGGTCGACCCGATTTCGGGCGGTCCCGGCACCGCTCAGGCCTCGCGGCGGCGGGCCCGGTAGAGGTCGCGGAGCAGGGCGATCTCGGCGCCGTGGTGGAGCACTTCCTGGTTGACCCACCACGCGATGTCGACGAACGGCTCCTCGGCGTCGCTGCCGTGCGGGTAGGTGCAGTACCCGACGGTGTCCAGCGCGGCCTCGTCGACGCCCAGCAGCGCTTCGCGCCAGGCGTCGGCGGCTTCCGCGAAGGCGGCCACGGCGCCGGCGGCGTCGCCGATGACGGGGTGGTCGTCGCGGGTGAGGCCGCGGCTGCCGGCGGTGTGGTCGGCGCGCAGGGTCAGCATCTCCGTCAGGTGGCTGAGGCGCCACGCGAGGGTGGTGACGGGCGGCGGCCAGGGGTGCGGGTAGGCGGCGGCGTCGCGCCCCCACTCCCCCGCGCGGGCTCCGGCAAGGAAGGTCGCGCGCGGGCCCGGGCCGTCACTCCGCCGCCGGACCGACCAGCACTCCGCCACCGGCTCCCAGAGGTACTCCTCGTCGGCCATGGGCACGACCCGGGTGTCCGCGCCGTCACCGCTGTCCATCACGGGTCCCGCCAAGCGGCCGGACAGGCGCGTCGAGGCGAACTCGAACTGCCGGATGAGCGGGACGAGGCGGGGCGGCGCGTTCACCGGCCCTCCCGGATCAGGCAGAAGGGGTGTCCCGCGGGGTCGGCGTAGACGCGCCAGCCCTCGGCGTCGCGGGTGTCGTCGAGCAGGGTGGCGCCGAGGGCGAGGACCCGCTCCTGGGCGCGGCCGAGGTCGGCGACGGCGAGGTCCAGGTGGGCCTGCTGGGGGTGGGCGGGGTCGGGCCACCGCGGCGGCCGGTGGCCGGGTACCTGCTGGAAGGCGATGACGGCCCCGGAGGGGGTGTGCAGCGTGGCCCAGTGGTGGTCCACGGTCCAGCGTCGGTCGGGCCGGTTGACCTCTCCGCCGAGCAACTCCCCGTAGAAGCGGGCGAGTACGAGCGGTTCGGGGCAGTCGAGGACGACGCACTGCAGTTCGGCGATCATGCCGGGATCCTAAGCCGGGGCCAGCACGGCGTCGATCATCCGGCGGGCGGCGGTGGTCAGTTCGGCCGGGTCCGGGGCCGGGCGGGAGTGGGCGAGGGCTCCGGCGAGGCGGTCGTAGAGCAGGCCGTCGGTCCAGGCGGCCAGGAGTTCGGCGGACTCCTGCGGCCGGGGTGCGCCGAGGGCCGCGAGGACGGCGGCCCCGCGGGCGCGGGCGGCCGTTCCCGCCTGGCGGAGGGCCGGTTCCAGTTCGGGGCTCCGGGCTGCCTCCAGGCTCAGTTCGAAGCGGGCCAGCTGGCGTTCGCGTCCGCGCGTCAGCCATGCGTACAGCAGCGACCCGAGCAGCCGCGCGGCTGCGTCGCGGTCCGCCGGGGCCGGGAGCGGCCCGCCGGCCCCGGCGTCGCCCGCCCCGCCGGCGCCCGCATCGGCGGGGTCCGCATCGGTGGCGTCCGGACCGGCGAGGTCCAGTTCGGCGAGGTCCAGTTCGGCCAGGCGCCGGTAGCAGGCGCCGATGAGCGCGGTCCGGGTGCGGAAGTAGTACGAGGTGCTCCCGGCCGGAAGCGCGGCGGCGCCGTCGACGGCCCGGTGCGTGAGGCCCCGCAGCCCTGCCGCGGCGACGAGGGCGATGGCCGTGTCCGCGATCAGCGTCCGGCGGTCGGCGGCGGGGGGCGGGGTCTGCGGGGTGGACATGCGCCCACTCTACAGCTGTAGAGTGCGAGCACCTCCCTCTACGGATGTAGAGGATCCTCGAACGGCAGGAGGCCGTGCCATGCCCGAAACCCCGCGCCACGCCGTCGTCGCCGGAGCCGGGATCGGCGGTCTCACCGCCGCCCTGGCCCTGCACCGCCGGGGTTGGCGGGTCACCGTGTGCGAGCGGGCGGCCGGGCCCGCCGCCGTCGGAGCGGGGATCGTCCTCGCCCCCAACGCCCTGCGCGCGTACGACGCCGTCGGCTTCGACGCCACCCGGGCGGCGGGCCGCGCCGTCCCGGCCTCCATGGGCCTGCGCCGCCCCGGCGGCGCCGTGCTGAGCCGCGCCGACACCGCCGCGCTGGCCGCCCGCTACGGCCGGCCCCCGCTCGCCGTGCACCGCGCGGACCTCACCGCCGCGCTGGCGGAGGCGCTGCCGGAGGGCGCCCTGGTGTACGGCGCGGAGGTCACCGCCGTGGACGGGGAGGACGGGGGCCGCGCGGTGGTGCGTACCGGCGCCGGGGACCTCACCGCCGACGCCGTGGTCGCCGCCGACGGCATCCACAGCCCGCTGCGCCGGCGCCGCTTCCCGGACCACCCCGGTCTGCGCTACAGCGGGGAGACCGCCTGGCGGACCGTGCTGCCGTCGGGGCCTGCGGCCGAGGCCGCCGAGACCTGGGGCCGGGGCGAGCGCTTCGGGACGGTGCCGCTCGCCGACGGGCGGGTCTATCTGTACGCCACCGCCGTCGTCCCCGAGGGGTACCGGCCCGCGGACGTCCGCACCGAGCTGCTGCGGCGGTACGGCACCTGGCACGACCCGATCCCCGCCCTGCTGGACCGGATCGACCCGGAGGCCGTGCTCCAGCACGACCTGTACGACCTGGCCGCGCCGCTCCCCCGGCTGCACGACGGGCGCACCGCGTGGATCGGCGACGCCGCGCACGCCATGACGCCGAACCTCGGGCAGGGCGGCTGCCAGGCCGTCGAGGACGCCGTCGTCCTCGCCCACCTGCTGCGGGGCCCGGACGTCCCGGCCGCGCTCGCCGCCTACACCCGGGCCCGGCTCGCCCGTACCGACCTCATCCGGGTCCGGGCGCGCCGCATGGGGCGGGTGGCGGCCCTGACCCACCCGCTGGCCGTGGCGGCCCGCGACCTCGCCTTCCGGGCCGCTCCCGCGAGCGCCTCGCGGCGCGCGCTGGACGACCTGTTCGGCGGTTTCACCCTCCCGGGGTGAACCCCGCCGCGGACACCGCTCAGCGTCCCAGCACCGCCATGGCCGCGTTGTGGCCCGGGATCCCGCTGACCCCGCCGCCGCGGACCGCGCCCGCGCCGCACAGCAGGACGTTGGGGTGGGCGGTCTCCACGCCCCAGCGCCCGGCGTCCGGGCCGTCGTCCGCGTAGGGCCAGGACAGGTCCCGGTGGAAGATGTGGCCGCCGGGCAGCCGCAGTTCGCGCTCCAGGTCCTGCGGGGTCTTGGCCTCGATGCAGGGGCGGCCGTCGCCGTCGAAGGCGAGACAGTCGGTGAGCGGCTCGGCCAGGTGGGCGTCCAGCTGGGCCAGGGTGGCGGTCAGCAGCACCTCGCGGGCCTGCCGGTTGTCCTTCTCGAAGAGCCGGGCCGGGGTGTGCAGTCCGAAGAGGGTCAGCGTCTGATGGCCGTCCGCGGCGAGCTCGGGCCCGAGGATCGAGGGGTCGGCCAGCGAATGGCAGTAGATCTCCGAGGGCGGTACGGACGGCAGTTCGCCGGCGGCGGCCTCGGCGTGGGCGCGCCGCAGCTGCTCGTACCCCTCGGCGATGTGGAAGGTGCCGCCGAAGGCCTCGCGGGGGTCCACCGAGGCGTCGCGCAGCCGGGGCAGCCGGCTCAGCAGCATGTTGACCTTGAACTGGGCGCCCTCGGGGGCCGGGCCGCCGACGGCGGGGTCCTCGCCCAGGAGTTCGGCGAGGGCCCTCGGGGAGGCGTTGACCAGGACGGTGCGTCCGACGACGGTGCCCTCGCCCGTCGCCGTGCGGAAGGCGACCTCGGCGGGGGCGGTGCCGTCGGTGTGGATGCGCAGCGCCTCGTGCCCGGTGGCGATCTCGGCGCCGCCGGCCCGGGCGGCCCCGGCCAGTGCGTCGGTGAGGGCGCCCATGCCGCCGACGGGCACGTCCCAATCGCCGGTGCCGCCGCCGATGACGTGGTAGAGGAAGCAGCGGTTCTGTACGAGCGAGGGGTCGTCGGCGTCGGCGAAGGTGCCGATCAGGCCGTCGGTGAGGACCACGCCGCGGACCAGGTCGTCGGCGAAGTGCTTCTCCACCGCCCGGCCGAGCGGTTCCTCGAAGAGCATCCGCCAGGCCGCCTCGTCGTCGATCCGGGCCCTCAGCTCCGCGCGGGTGGGCAGCGGTTCGGTGAGGGTGGGGAAGACCTTGCGGGCGAGCCGGCCGGTGGTGCCGTAGAAGGCGCGCCAGGCCTCGTACTCCCGGTCGGAGCCGGTGAGCCGGGCGAAGGAGGCGCGGGTGCGGTCCTCGCCGCCGCCGACGAGGAGTCCGCCGGGGCGGCCGTCGCGCTCGAAGGGCGTGTACGAGGAGACCGTGCGGCGGCGTACGCGGAACGACAGGCCGAGGTCGCGGACGATCTTCTCGGGGAGCAGCGAGACCAGGTAGGAGTAGCGCGAGAGGCGGGCGTCGACCCCGGCGAAGGGGCGGGTGGAGACGGCGGCGCCGCCGGTGTGGCCGAGCCGTTCGAGGACGAGCACCGAGCGGCCGGCGCGGGCCAGGTAGGCGGCGGCGACGAGGCCGTTGTGGCCGCCTCCCACGATCACCGCGTCGTACACGTCCTGCGAGAAGCCCCGGGAGCCTGAGTTGGCGGTCATGGCTCTTGGTAGCACACCTGGCCGAGCCGCTCCAGACAGTGCGCCTCGTCGGCGTGGGCGAGGACCGTGTCGGGGTGTTCGTCGCCGAGGGAGCGTTCGCGGATGCCCGACAGATCCCGGTATATGGGGAGCGCTTCGTCCCAGCGGCCGAGCCGGCCCAGTGCCACGGCGAGTTCCCGGCGGCTGACGAGGGTGTCGGGGTGTTCGGCGCCGAGGGTCTTGGCGCGGAGCCGGCCGATGTCGCGGGCCTCGGCGACGGCCTCCTCCCAGCGTTCGAGGCGGCCCAGGTTGACCCCGAGGACGTGGCGGGCGCGCAGGGTCTCGGGGTCGGCGGCGCCGTAGGCCCGGGTGCGGTCGCGGACGAGGGAGCGGAACACGTCGAGGGCCTCGGCGGCGCGGCCGGTGCGGCCGAGGGCGATGCCGGTCTCGTAGCGGGCGGCGAGGGCGTCGGGGTGGTCCCGGCCGAGTACGCGTTCCCGTGCGGCGGCGACCTGGCGGAAGCCGCCGAGGGCCTCCTGCCAGCGGCCGAGCCGGCCGAGGGCGTACGCGGCCTCGTAGCGGGTCTGGAGGGTGTCGGCGTGCTCGGCGCCGAGCACGGCGGCGCGGTCGGCCGCCGCCTCGACGGCGGTGGCGTGGGCTTCGGCGTGCCGGCCGAGGGCGCTCAGGGCGCAGGCCAGGCTGTGGCGGCAGCGCAGGGTGTCGGGGTGGAGCGGGCCGTCGGTGCGGACGCGCACGGCGAGGACCGCGCGGTACCTCTCGTACGCCTCTCCGTGCCGCCCGAGGCGGCCGAGTTCATACGCCTCCTCCTGGCGGGCGGCGAGGGTCTCGGCGTGTTCGGGGCCGAGGACGCGGGCCCGGCCCTGGGCCACGGCCGCGTACACGGCGAGGGCCTCCTCGGGCCGGCCGGCGCGGCTGAGGGCGAACGCGCGGGTGTGCCCGGCGGCGAGCGCGTCGGGCTCGCCGCCGGGCGGGGTGTGCGGGGTCAGCCCGTACGCGGCGGTGAGCCGGGGGTCCTCGGCGGGGGCGGGGCGGGTGATGCGGTGGCTGCCGGTACGGGAGCCCGTGCCGGGGGCGGTGCCGACTCCGGGGGCGGTGCCGACTCCGGGGGCGGCCGTCACGGGGCGGGCGGCGGTCCAGGAGCCGGTGAGCAGGGTCCACTCCCCGCTGGCGGGGCGGGCGTCCACGCCGGCCTTGCGCCCGGCGGTCATGCCCGCGGCCCAGGCGGGCAGCGGCGGCCGGGCGGCGGGCCGGCCGCCGGGGCCGAAGCGGGCCTCGACCAGGCGGCGGTGCAGGTGGCGGGCGTCGCCGGGCCGGTCCTCGGGGCGCTTGGCCAGCAGGTCCAGTACGAGCTGCTCGAAGTAGCCGGGCAGTTCGGGGCGGTGCTCGCGCAGCGGTACGGGCGCGGTGTCGCGGTGGCCGACCAGCACGGACCAGGAGTCGCCGAGGTCGAACGGCGGGGCTCCGGTGGCGATCTCGTAGAGGACGCAGCCGAGGGAGTAGAGGTCGCTGCGGTGGTCGACCTCGCCGCCCGCGATCTGCTCGGGCGACATGTAGTGCGGGGTGCCCATGGCCATGCCACCGCCGGTGAGCTTGGCGGTGAAGCCGATGTCGTGGGCGAGGCGGGCGATGCCGAAGTCGCAGATCTTCACCGTGCCGTCGGTGAGCCGCATGATGTTGGCGGGCTTGAGGTCGCGGTGGACCACGCCCTGGTCGTGGGTGTAGCCGAGGGCGGCCGCCATCTGCTCGGCGATGTCGAGGACCACGTCGACGGGGAGCGGGCGCGCCTCGTTCTCCTCCATGAGCTGGCTGAGGTTGCGGCCCTCCAGGAGTTCCATGACCAGGTAGAGGGGGCCGCCGGAGGCGCTGTCGTCGCCGAAGTCGTGCACGACGGTGACGCCCCGGTGCTGGAGCGAGGCGGCGACCCGCGCCTCGCGGCGGAAGCGCTCGCGCAGGACCTGGGTGAAGTGGGCGTCCTGTTCGGGGCCGAGCGGCTTGAGGCACTTGACCGCGACCTGCCGGCCGAGCGACTCGTCGCGGGCGCGCCACACCTCGCCCATGCCGCCGCGCCCGATCAGATCGAGTGACCGGTACCGGCCCTGGATCAGTCTGGACTCCGCCATGTCTTAAAGCCGCCCCCGTCGTCGTGCCGCGCCCTCCCCGGCCGGTCCAGTATGGCCGCTGATTTTCGCAGTGTGTACGCGGAGGGGCGGCTCCCGGGGCCCGGTCGGCGCATCGCTTTCAAGACGTGACCTGGAGGCGGCCGCCGGCGTAGACCTGCGGGAATGGTGCGCGGCACGCGACCCGTGAGACGCATGCGGCGGGTCGGCGTCCTCGTGGCTCATCGGGGCCTCCCGCCCGGGTACCCACCCCGGCGGGCCCGGGATCAGGCGGGCGGCGGTGCGGCGGGCGGGCGGCCTCGTCACGGGGTTCAGGGGCCGGTCCAGTCGAAGGTGATGTGTTTGCTGGACTGTCCTTCCCTGCTCCAGTGGAAGCCGAAGGCGTCGGCCCGGTCCACGGTGGAGCGGCCCCAGGTGGCGACCTGTCCGGGGCCGGTCTCGCAGCCGGGCAGGTTGGTGGACTGGACGCGTGCGCCCTCCGGGGTCGTGGGGCCGGTGAGGGCCACGGCGTCGGCCTCGACCCGGCCGGGCACGGTGGCCCGCCAGCCGCCGAGGTCCTCGTCGACCTCGATGCGGACCGGGGCGAAGTCCATGCCCCGCATCTCGGCGTTCATCATGGCCACCATCTCGGCGGGCCAGCTGCCCGCCTGCCCGCCGAAGATCATCTGGAGTGCCTCGCGCTGCGCGGCGTCGGCGAGCTCGTCGATGAAGACCGCCGCGTAGGTGTCGCTGTGCTCCGCCCACACGTTCCCGACGAAGGCGCCGAGCATCAGGACGTTCAGGCCGTCCAGCGTGACGTCGCCGTAGGTGCCCTCGCGGATGTGCCAGGCGAGGACGCCGTCGCACGCACCGTAGGTGGGCTTCTGAGCGAAGGTGCAGGGGCAGGGAACGTCGCACCGGCACGTGTCGAACCAGTCCCCGGCGGCGTGCCAGCTCGGGACGGTCGCTGTGGTCTCGGACATCTCATCGCCTCCACAAGACCCCGTCCCGATTCTCCTCCTGCGGTCGCGCCCATGGAAGCGGTCGCCGTCATCCCGTCGGCTGCACGTCGGGGTGCGTGCCCGGCTCCATGTCCGGCTCCGTGTCCGGGTGCGTGCCCGGCTCCATGTCCTCCATGTCGCCCATCGGCGGGCCGTCCTCCAGCCCCGGCAGCATCCAGTCCTGGAAGGGGGTGAGGGCCGCCAGGACGAGGAAGGCGATGCCGACGGCCCAGGCCAGCCGGGGTCCCTGCCGCCAGAGCTTCTCCAGGAAGATCACGACGGCCACGGCGGCCATCGCCGCCACGTTCATGACCCCGAGCGGGATCAGGACGAGCATCAGGCCCCAGCAGCAGCCGACGCAGTACAGCCCGTGGTGCGCTCCGACCCGCAGGTCCTTCGCCCACCGCCGGTAGCGCGCGTACCGGGCCAGCTGGAACACCGGGTTGCGGCAGTGCCGCAGGCAGACCCGCTTCAGCGGTCCGAACTGCTGGATCCCGGCGAGGAGGAAGGCGCCGGCGCCGATCCAGCGCGCCGTCCCGGGGCCGTCCGCCACCATGCGGCCGGTCACCATGAGCGCCCCGTACACCAGCAGGCCGAAACCGGTCCAGGCCAGCAGGTAGCCGCACACGAACCCGGCGATCCTGAGGGCGCGGGCCGGGCCCGCCGAGCGGCGGCGGATCCCGCGTACCCAGGTGATCGCGACGGGGGCCACCGACGGCAGCATCATCGCCGCCATCATGACCACCCACAGTGCCAGGAAGAGCGGCAGGGCCAGGCCCATGGTTCCCGGCCCCACGGCCATCTGCCGGGACCGGTCCACGGTGACCGCCCAGGCGAGCAGGGCGATCAGCGTCATCAGCGTCCAGGCGACCGCCAGCTCGCGCCGGGGCAGGAGGACTGCGGGGCCGGCCGGCACGGGCGTGCCGGGGCGGACGTGCGGCATGGTGCGCCTCCCGGGGGCGCCGTGACCCGAGGACCCTTCCAGCTGAGCACAGGGCGGGCGGCGACGCGATCCAGGACGGCAAGATGTTCGACGTACATCCGATCGGCCGGCTCCACCCCCTCGGCTAACATGTTCGAGCCAACAATGACCAGGTTGAAATATGAACATCGGCTGAAAATTGACATCTGTGGTATCGCGGGCGCTTTCGCGCACGAGCGGCGGAATCACGTCCGGGGGTTGGCGTAGGCCGCGGGTCCTGCTGTGGCTCGCGGTGAGCGTGACGGGCCTCGGGTTCCTCATCGCCCTGGAGATCGCCGCGCGCCACTACGGGGTGGCCGGTCCGATCACCAGCCAGGCGCGCGAGGTGGTCTTCGCCCCCCGGTCGGGAACGGTCCTCTACGCCAGCATGGCCCTGATGATGGTCGTGCTCACCTGGCGGCAGCGGTTCGTCGCCCTCGGTGCCGCGATCGGCATCGACCTGGTCTTCTGGCTCGTCCGGTGGGTGGTCGGCGCCGAGATGATGGTCGGCAACGGGGCCCTGTGGGTGACCCTGGGCGTGGGCGTCTTCGCCGTCCTGCGCCGCACCGGCCACGAGCGCGCCCTGCTGCTGAAGGGCGTGGGCCTGGCGCTGCTGCTCGTCACCGGCCGCAAGACCGGCTACACCTGGCTGCTGATCACCTCCAAGACCCGCCCGACGGTCCTCGACCAGTACGTGGCGGCAGCCGACCAGGCGCTGGGCAATCCGTCCTGGGTGGCCGGCAAGATCGTGGAGGCCACCGGGGCGGTCGGGCACCACGTGCTCGACTGGGTGTACATCCAGCTCGCGGTGGCCGCCGTCGTCGTCGCCCTGTACCAGCTGCGCCACGTGGCGGCCGAGCGCCGCTTCCCGGGCCACCACCTGGTCCGCACCTTCCTGGTCATCGGCCTGCTCGGGCCGGGCATCTACATGGTCTTCCCCGTGGTCGGGCCGATCCTCGCCTACGGCGTCGACGGCGGGCACTGGGCGGTGGCGGACCTGTGGCCGAACACCCCGCCGCCGATCGGCGCCCCGCAGCCGATGCCGTTCGACGAGATCACCCCGCGCAACTGCATGCCCAGCCTCCACACGGCGTGGGCCACTGCGATCTTCATACATTCCCGCAAGGGGCCCTGGGTCCTGCGGTTCGTCGGCGCGTTCTGGCTGGTCGCGACGCTCGGCGCGACCCTGGGCTTCGGCTACCACTACGGCGCGGACATCGTCTCCGGCGTGGTGTTCACCGTCACCATCGAGGCGGCGCTGCGCGCGCTCGACCGCGGCTGGGACCGGCGGGCCACCCTGCTGGTCGCCCACGGCACCGTGGTGTTCACCGCGCTCCTGGTGGCGTTCCGCTACCTGTCGTCGGAGATGGCCGCGTACCCCTGGGTGTTCGGACCCCTGGTCCTCCTCTCGGCGGCCTCGGTGGTCTACGGCTACGTACGCACGACCCGGACGTGGGACCGGACACCGCAGCGGGCGCACGTGCCGGCGCCCCGGCGCGAGCAGCAGCAGCCCGAGCTGGTCTGACGGGCGGCGGCACCGGCCGTCCGGCCCCGGGGCCGACACGCCCGCCCGGATGCGGCGGATCCCCGGGCGGGTGGACGAGGATCGCCACCGCGTGCCCGTCCCCCCGTCCCGGGAGTCACCATGGCCTCAGACCCGGACCCGCCCCGCCCGCGCGGCCCGGCCGGCTGGAGGGGGCCGC
Organism: Streptomyces sp. NPDC043896; assembly: GCF_056435605.1. NCBI lineage: Bacteria > Bacillati > Actinomycetota > Actinomycetes > Kitasatosporales > Streptomycetaceae > Streptomyces > Streptomyces sp. NPDC043896. Next base: position 105,493 of record NZ_JBWKEE010000002.1, on the reverse strand, counting down.
GCCGCTCCGGGCCGTCGATGCTGCCGGTCCTGATGCCCGTCGCGCTCCTGATCGTGGTGGCGGTGGCGGTGGGGTCGTGGCTCCAGTTCAACGAACGGCAGGCCCTCGACACCGTCCGCACGGTCGGGTCCACCGCCGCCGACCGGGTGGACGTGCAGGCCACCGTCCAGCGGGTCGACGCCGCGGCCAGGGAGCTGCTGCTGCGGGTCCGGGCCGTCCCGCTCGGCGCCCTCGGCGAGGAGGAGGGGACCGCCCCGGTGGCCGACCTCACCCTCCAGACCTCCGCGGCGACCCTCGGCGACCTGGCGTTCAAGGCGCACGAGCGCATCACGACCCGGGACGTGCAGGTGGCGATCACGGGCGGGTCGATCAGCGACTACCCGTTCGACAGCTACGAGACGGACGTCGAGTTCTGGGCGCAGCTGGACGGCTGCGTGCTGGACTGGTTCGCCTTCCTGTGGGCCGAGACCGTGATCGCCCTCTGCCTGATCGCCGTGGTGGTCGCGGGCGTCCGCACCGCGCTGCACCCGGTGGAGGAGCGGCCCTGAGGCCTCCGGTGCACGGGCTCAGCGGCGGACTCTCGGCATGCCCAGGCCGATCCAGGAGATGATCTCGCGCTGGATCTCGTTGTTCCCGCCGCCGAAGGTGAAGATCACGGCGCTGCGGTAGCCGCGTTCCAGTTCGCCGTGCAGGACCGCGCCCGCGGAGCCGTCCTTGAGGGAGCCGGCCGCGCCGACCACCTCCATGAGCCAGGCGTACGCGTCCCTGCGCGCCTCCGAGCCGTACACCTTGACGGCGGAGGCGTCCTGGGGGGTGAGGGTGCCCGATTCGACGGCGCCCACCATCTGCCAGTTGAGCAGCTTCATCGCGTCGAGGCGGGCGTGGGTGCGGGCGAGCCGGCCGCGGACCCAGGACAGGTCGATGACGCGGCGCCCGTCGGCGAGCTTGGTCGCGGCGGCCCAGCGCTGGACGTCGTGCAGCGCGCGGACGGCCATGGTGCCGTGCGCGGCGAGGGTGACGCGTTCGTGGTTGAGCTGGTTGGTGATCAGGCGCCAGCCCTTGTTCTCCTGCCCGACGCGGCGGCTCGCGGGAACCCGGATGTCCTCGTAGTGACTGGCGGTCGTGTCGTGGGAGGCGAGGGTGTTGATCAGGGTGAAGGAGTAGCCGGGGTCGGAGGTCGGCACGAGCAGCATGGTGATGCCCTTGTGGGCGGGGGCGTCCGGGTCGGTGCGGACGGCGAGCCAGACCCAGTCGGCGGTGTCGCCGTTGGTGGTCCAGATCTTCTGGCCGTTGACCACGTAGGTGCCGGTCTCCTCGTCGCCCTCGCGGACGGCCTTGCACTTGAGGGCGGCGAGGTCGGTGCCGGCGTCGGGCTCGCTGTAGCCGATGGCGAAGTCGATCTCCCCGGAGAGGATCCTGGGGAGAAAGTACGCCTTCTGCTCGTCGGTGCCGAACTGCATGATGGTCGGCCCGACGGTGTTGAGCGCCATCAGCGGCAGCGGGACGACGGCCTGCGCGGCCTCGTCGAAGAAGATGAACTGGTCCATGGCCGACATGCCGCGGCCGCCGTACTCCTTCGGCCAGCCGACGCCGAGCCAGCCGTCCGCGCCGAGGCGGCGGATGGTCTCCCGGTAGAAGCGCTTCTGGGCGGCGGGGTCCGCGTAGCGGGCGTGGACGTCCTCCGGCACGAGCCCGGCGAAGTAGGCGCGCAGTTCGGCGCGCAACCGCTGCTGCTCAGGCGTGTATTCGAGGTGCACGGCCCCTCCGGGAGTCTCGCGGTGCTGCCGGTCGCTGTGGTGGCGGCGGTCAGAGTAGAACCCGTTACAGGAATTGGGAAGGGCCGGGAGTTCCCCGCGGAACTCCCGGCCCCCGGCGTGCGGTCCGGTCAGGCGCGGCGGCACTGTCCGGTGCGGGGTCCGGTCCCGGTGTCGCCGGCCAGGAGGGGTTCGGGCGCGTTGCCCGCGCAGCGCAGCGGACCGTTGACGGTGTTGCCCGAGACCTCGGTGCCGCCGCCGTTGCCGGCCAGCGTCACCGGTCCCTGGACGGTGTTGCCGGCACAGGACTCCCAGGCGGGGCCGGAGCCCAGCAGCACCGGGCCGGTGCTCCCCTCCACGGAGAGGGGGCCGGTCAGGGAGGAGCCGCAGATCGTGAGGGCGAGGGCTCCGGTCGCGGACACCGGGCCGGTGACGGTGGCGTCCGTGACGGCGAGGGCCCCGCCCGGCCGGACGGTGACCGGGCCGCTCTGGCTGCCGCCGGCGCCGATGCACAGGGCCTCGCCGGAGGCCACCGTCAGCGGGCCGGTGTGGGCCTGCGTCAGGCAGGGGGCCGTGAACCGGACGGTGAGGTCGGCGGGGGCGGCCGTGGCGCCCGGGGTGAAGGCCGCGTCGCCGCTGTAGCGGGCGGTGACGGGGTGGGTGGTGGGCTGGAGGGTGCCGGTGCGGGTGGTGGCGCGGCCGTCCTGGAGCGGGACGGTGGCCAGCGGGGTCGTGCCGTCGAAGAAGGTGACCTCGCCGGTCGGGGTGCCCGCGTCCGGGTTGCCGGGGGCCACGGTCGCGGTGAGGGTGACGGCCTGCCCGAACAGCGGGGTGGTGGTGTCGGCGGCCACGGTGACCGAGGTTCCGTAGCGGAAGGAGACCACCGCCTTTCCGTTGCCCCGCCGCACGCCCTGGGCGAGGGTCACGGCGGTGGCCGTCGGCGCCGCCCAGCTGCTGCCCCCGCCGCCGCCGGCGCCGTAGAGGTTGCCGGGCCGGCCGCCTCCGGAGCCGCCGCCCCCGGCGAACCAGCCGCCGCCTCCGCCGCCGCCCCCGTTGCCGCCGCCCCCGCCGTTGCCGCCGGAGCCGCCGCTCCCGGGGTTCGGTTGGCCGCCGTACTGGTCGATGTCGCTGCCCGCGCCTCCCGGGGCGCCGACGGTGTTGTTGCGGGCGCCGCCCGCGCCGTGGGCGGACCGGGTGCCGCCGCCGCCCGCGAGGCCGGAGCCCTCGGGCCCGCCGCCCTGGCCGCCGGGCTGCGCTTCGGGCCCGCCGCCGTGGCCGCCGTGCAGCAGCGGTCCGCCGTTGCCCGCGCCTCCGCCGCCGCCGGCCACCAGGATCCGGTCGGCCGCGCCGAAGGAACCCGTGCGCACGTCGCTGGCGCCGCCGCCGGAACCGCCGCCGCCGTGGGCGCCGCCGCCTCCGGAGCCGTGGCCGCGGCCGCCGGGGCGGGCGTACTCGCCCTTGCGGGAGGTGCCCGAGCTGCCCACGCCGCCGACGGTGATCTGGAGGATCTGGCCCGGCGTGACCGCCAGGTCGGCGCGGGTCTCGCCGCCCAGGCCGCCGGGGGCTCCGTCGTTCGGGGGGCTGGGGACGACGTAGCCGGCCGCGCTGCCGCCCTCGGCGCCGAAGAGGTCGACGGTCACGGCGGTCACCCCGGCCGGCACGGTGAAGGTGTCCGTACCGACGGCGGTGTAGGTGCAGGTGGGGTTCCGGGCGGTGAAGACGCCGCCCGTACCGCAAGGGCTGGCGGCGGCCGCGGCCGCCGGATCGGCCGTGGCGGGGACGGGCGCCAGTGCGGCGGCCAGCAGGCCCGCGGCGCCGGCCGCCTTCAGGATCTTCGATCGGTACATGCTCAAGGGGGTTCCAAACGACGGTACTCGGGAGACGGGACGCGCGGGGCCGCCGCGGTCACGGCCACGACGGGGGCCGTGACCGCGGCGGCCGGGCTGCCGGTGGTTCAGACGCCGTCGTCGGCGCAGAGCGCCCAGACGTCGGAGTAGGTGTTCGGGGAGCTGCCGCCCCCGGTGTGGGTGAAGGCCGACCAGTACGAGGCCGTGGTGGTGCCGTCCGCGACCGGGCTGCCGCCGGAGTCACTGGGGTAGCTGCCGTTGAGGTGGTCGCCCGGGGAGCCCGGACCGGTGAAGTTCGTGGTCGTGACGCCGCCCCCGCTGATGGCGGCGCCGCCGCTGATCAGCTTGCCGTCGTTCTGGCCGCAGCCCACGGTCACGGTCGCGCCGCTGGTGGCGGCGGTGGGGCCGCTGACCTCGCTGAAGCGGACCTTGACGGTGGTGCCGCTGATGTCGATGTTGTTGCCGCTGCAGATGGCGTACGCGTACGTGGTGTTGCCGCTGTCGCCGCCACCGCCGTTCCAGCCGACGGCGCTCCAGGAGTCGGGGTTGGTCTCGCCGTCGGCCGCGGCCTTCTGGCCGTAGGCGTGGGCGGAGTCGTTGAAGGTGGGGAAGCCGGCGATCGGCTTGAGGCTGCCGACGGCGGCCGGGGTGATGCGGGCGCCGCCGCCGAGCAGCCGGGTGTTGGCCGGACAGGTCGCGGTGACGAGGCCGACGGTCGAGCTGGCGGAGGGTCCGGCGACCTTGTTCATCACCACCTGGGTGTGGTTGATCAGGTTGCTGCTGAAGCACATCGCGTACGGGGTGCTGGAGAAGGAGGCGTTGACCGCGCCGCCGCTGCCCCCGATGCCGAGCCAGTACGTCACGTCGGTGCCGACGACGCCGGTCGAGCCGGTGTACTCGGTGCTGCCGTCGGGGCTGGGCGAGGTGCCGTTGATCTTGTTGCCGTTGGACGAAGTCCCGGTGCCGATGGCCTGGTTGATGCCGCCGCCGGAGATCAGGCCGGCGGCGCACTGGGCGCTGGTCGAGATCTCGGAGAAGGCGGAGCCGGGGCCGGAGGTGGCGCCGGGGGTCTTCACCGTCACACCGACGGTGTTGGCGTGCGCGGTTCCGGGCACGGCGAGGGCCAGGAGGGCGCCGAAGATCAGGGCCCTTCCGGCGAGGGGGCGCCGCAGGAGGAAGCGGTCCATCGAGTTCTCCCTGTTCGGAGGTGGTTGAGGGCAGGCGGACCCGCGCGCGGGCGGCACCAGGCCCCGGGGATCCGGGTCCGGCGCCGGGCGTCGGGGGGTTCGCTCTGGCCGGATCGCGGTCGGCACGGCGCCGGAGCGGCGTGGACCGGGTGCCGCAGCGGGCTGCTCGCTGGATCAGCGGACGGACTGGCCTTGCGGGGAGAGCGCGGCGCCGCGTACGTGACGGCCGGCGCGGCCCAGGTCATGGGCCGTCCCGGCCGTCCGGCACGCAGATGGCACTTGCGGAATGTAGCAGTCAGATAAGGCCGCATGTAAGCCGGGAACGGCGTTCTTTCCTGGCAAATGCGGTACTGACAAGTAGGTCGCCGTGCGGGCCGGTCCGACGGTAGGGTCACCCGTCATGAAGGAAGCGGAGACCGTGGTGGCCGGCAGCGAGATCGTGGTGGAGTGCCCCGGGCTGACCCACCACTACACGGGCGGCGCACCGGTCCCCCTGCGACTGCGGCGCCGCACCGCCGACGGCACCTGGCTGTTCGAAGTGGGCACCCCGCTCGCCGCAGTCCCCCTGCTGGCCGGGGCCGCGCTGGAGGAGGACGTACGCGGCCTCGCGCAGGGAATCCTCGACACCCTGGAGGTGCAGGACGGGGAGCCCGACTTCCGGCTCTACGACGACGGGTACGCGCAGGTGCGGGCGACGGTCGGCTACGGCCCCGAGCTCTACCTGACGCTGGAGGCCACCTTCGACCCCGCACAGGACCGGGCCGGCACGGACGCGAACGGCACCCCCTCGTACTCCAACCCCTTCGGCTGGTCCTACGCGGAACTGGGCGGGATCCCCCTGGCCGAACCGGAGGCCCTGCGCCGGTTCGCGCGGGCGCTGCTGGCGGCCCTCGACGGCTGAGGCGCGCACGCGCACGGCGCCGGGCGCGCCCGAAGCGGGAGGGCGGGTACGGCTGCGGCATGTGCGGGCCCCTTCGGACGGCGCGGACGCTGAGCCTCCCCTGCCGTCCGGCCCCACACCGCGCGCGCCGCCCCCTCAAGGGCGGCGGCCGCGTCCTCCCGCTCTGGGGCAACCGCGCCCGAGGCCCCGTCAGGGCCGGCCCAGGACTCCGATCATGACTTCGGCCGTCGCCGCCATCGCCGTACGTGCGGCGGTGAGGTAGGGGCGGGGGTCGGCCGGGGTCAGGTGGGTGCGGATGGCGTCGGTCATGGCCAGGTTGAGGGCGGTGCCGATGTTGACCTTGCGGATCCCGCCGGCCACGGCCGCCGCGAGTTCCCCGTCGGGCAGGCCGGAGGAGCCGTGCAGGACGAGGGGGACGTCCAGGTTCTTGGCGAGGCGGGCCAGCAGGGCGTGGTCGAGGGAGGCGGTCCGGGTGGTCATGGCGTGGCTGCTGCCGATGGCCACGGCGAGTGCGTCGACGCCGGAGTCGGCGACGAAGCGGCGGGCCTCGTCGGGGTCGGTACGGGCGCCCGGGGCGTGCGGGTCGAGCGGCGCGGCTCCGTTCTTGCCGCCGACCTCGCCCAGTTCCGCTTCGATCCAGAGCCCGTTGGCGTGGGCCCAGTCGGCGGCGGAGCGGGTGGTCTCCAGGTTCTCGGCGTAGGGCAGGTGCGCGGCGTCGTACATCACGGAGCCGAAGCCGGCGTCCGCGGCCTGCCGCAGCAGGTCGGGGCTCTTGACGTGGTCGAGGTGGAGGCCGACGGGCACCCGGGCGGCTTCCGCGCAGGCGGCCGCGGCGCGGGCGATGGGCAGCAGGGCGCCGCCGCGGAACTTCACGGCGTTCTCGCTGAGCTGGAGGATGACGGGCAGGCCGGCCCGTTCGGCGCCCTCGACCACGGCTTCGGCGTGTTCCAGGGTGATGATGTTGAAGGCGGCGACGGCGCCGCCGGCCGCGGCGGCGTCGGCGACGAGGGTCCCGGCGGGGACGAGGCTCATCGGACGGCCCCCTCGCCGGCGGTGAGGATCACCGAGCGGGTGAGGTTGCGGGGCGCGTCGGGGTCGAGCCCGCGGTGGGCGGCGACGGCGACGGCGAGGCGGTGCACGCGGACCAGCTCGGCCAGCGGGTCGAGTTCGCCGTCCACCCACTGCGCGCCGGTCCCGAGGACCTGTTCGGCGATCCCCTCGGGGGTGCTGCCGAGCGACCAGGTCGCGGAGCCTGGTCCGGTGACGCTGACCGGGCCGTGCCGGTACTCCATGGCGGGGTAGGCCTCGGCCCACGACAGCGAGGCCTCGCGCATCTTGAGGGCGGCCTCGTGGGCCAGGCCGACGCTCCAGCCGCGGCCGAGGAAGGTGAACTGGCCGCGTGCGTCGAGGCCGTTCGGCAGGGGAAGTTCGAGGGCGGCGCGGCCGTCGGCGACGACGGCGGGGTCGTGGGCGCCGACGTGGGCCCGCAGCAGGGTGAGGGCGGTGGTGGCGAAGCGGGTCTGGACGACGGAGCGTTCGTCGGCGAAGTCCAGGACGACGAGGTCGTCCGCGAGGCCCGCCACCGGAGTGTCCGGGTCGCCGACGACGGCGGTCGACGGGATCCCGGCTTCCCGCAGCCCGGCCAGCAGGTCCAGCACCTCGGTGGTGGTCCCGGAGCGGGTCAGCGCGACCACCCGGTCGTAGCGGCGGTGGCGGGGGAACTCCGAGGCGGGGAAGGCGTCGGTCTCGCCGTGGCCGGCCTCCTCGCGCAGGGCGGCGGCGGCCTGGGCCATGTAGTACGAGGTTCCGCACCCGACGATCGCGGTACGCTCGCCGGGCCCCGGCAGCACCGCCCGGTGGGCGGGGGCCAGTTCCGCGGCCTGTTCCCAGCTGTCGGGCTGCGTGGCCAACTCGTACGCGACGTGACTCATGCGGGCTCCTTGCGCGTCGGAATGCGTGCCCGGTGGGGGTGCCGACCGGACTTCCCTGCGTGTTCCTGCCTGATCCTGCGTGTTCCTGCAAGGTAGCGGGCCGTTTCACGCAACTTCAAGCATCTTCCGGGTGATCCGCTGGGCTAACCTCGACGGCGGGCCCGTCACCGGCCCGGGGGACGACACGGAGGGGCGCCATGACCCGCAAGGAACGCTGGCAGCGACTGCTGGACCTGCTGGTGGAGCGGGACGGCCTGGAGGTGGAGGCCGCCGCCGGGGCGCTCGGCGTGTCGGCGGCGACCATCCGCCGCGACCTCGACCAGCTCGCCGAGCAGCAGTTGCTGGTCCGCACGCGCGGCGGGGCGGTGCCGCACGGGGTCTCGTACGAACTCCCCCTGCGCTACCGCACCTCCCGGCGGGCCGCCGAGAAGCGCCGGATCAGCGAGGCGGTCGCGGCCCTGATCGCACCGGGCGAGGTGATCGGCCTGACGGGCGGCACCACCACGACGGAGGTCGCCCGGGCCCTGGCGGCCCGCGCCGACCTCGCCGCGCCGGCGGCCGGCGCGCCCGCGCTCACGGTGGTCACCAACGCCCTGAACATCGCGGGGGAACTGGTGATCCGGCCCCAGTTCAAGATCGTCCTGACGGGCGGGGTGGCCCGCCCCCAGTCGTACGAACTGACTGGCCCGCTGGCACAGCAGACGCTGGGTCAGCTCACGGTCGACACGGCCGTGGTCGGCGTCGACGCCTTCGACCCGGAGGACGGCGCGGCCACCCGCCACGAGGACGAGGCCGCCGTCAACGCCCTGTTGTGCGCACGGGCCCGCCGGCTGGTGGTGGCGGCCGACTCGTCGAAGCTGGGCGTGCGCGCCTTCGCCCGCATCTGCGCCACCTCGGCGGTGGACGTCCTGGTCACGGACACCGCCCTGACGGAGGCCGCGGCGCGGCCCTTCCGCGCGGCGGGCGTGGAGGTCGTACGGGTCTGACGCGGTGCCAGGGCCCGGCTTTATCCAAAAGACACGGCCTAGCCCTGCTTCTCGAAGCCCGCCAGCAGGCCCCGCGGGTCGAAGGTGACCCGGATCCGGGTGATCCTCCCGCCCTCCACGTGCATCCAGTTCGCCGTGGGCGCCGGCGGGGCGATGGTGGTGCACAGGTCGAACCAGGTGATCACCTCGCCGCCTTCCGCCACCCGCGCCTTCACGTCGATCTTCTCCAGTACCCGGCCCATCCCCCTCAGCCCGGCCAGCGCCTCCTCCGCCCCCGAGGCCGTGCCCAGTGCCCCGACGAAGTCGACGTCCTCGGCCAGCAGCCCCCGCACGGTCTCGAAGTCGCCCGCCTCCCAGGCGCTGAAGTAGGTCTCGGCAAGTTCGCGCGCGCTCTTCGTCGTCGTCATGCCCCCATCCTCCGGCCGGATCCGTCCATCCGTCCAACAGATGGATCCGATGCGATCTATCATCACCGGATATGGAGATGCACCAGCTGCGCTACTTCGCCGCCGTCGTGGACGAGGGCACCTTCACCGGGGCCGCCCGCCTCCTGCACGTCAGCCAGTCCGGCATCAGCACCCAAGTCGCGAAACTGGAGCGCGAGTTGGGGCAGCAGCTCCTCGATCGCGGCGGACGCCGGGTCGGCCTCACCCCGGCCGGGGAGGCCGTCCTGCCCCTCGCGAAGAACGCCCTCGCCACCCTCGACGCCATCCGGCACACCGCCGCGGAGTTCGCCGACGCCGTCCGCGGCCGGATCAGGCTCGGCATGATCGCGGGCTGCTCGATCCCGCCCTTCCTGGACGCCGTCGCCGACCTCGGCCGCACCCACCCCGGCATCGAACTCAGCCTGCACGAGGACCACTCCGACGCCCTCCAGGCGCAGGTCCTCGCCGGCTCCCTCGACCTGGCCCTGATCGGCTACGCGGGGGAGACCGCCCCCGGCCTGGAGGTGAGCGTCGTCCTCGACGAGCCCATCGCCGCCGTGGTACCGGCCGGGCACCCGCTCGACCGGGCGGAACTGCGGCTCGCCGGCCTCCGGGACGAGAAGATCCTCTGCCTGTCCCGGGGCACCGGCATCCGCGCCGCCTACGAGGACTCCTGCCGCCGGCTCGGCCTCGAACCCCGCGTGCACCTGGACGCCTGCTCCCCGGCCGCCCTGCTGCGCCTCGCCGAGCGCGGCGCGGGCGTCGCCGTGCTCAGCGCCTCCTCCGCGCCGGGCGCCGGCCTGCGGACCGTCGCGCTCGCCGACGCCGCCACGCACGCCCGGCTCGGCCTCGTCGCCCGCGGCGACCAGCACTCCCCGGCCGTCCGGCTCCTGCGGACCAGACTCCTCGCGGCGCTGCGGGAAGGTCAGGGGGTGTCCGACGGATCACGGCCGGGCCCGGGCCGCCGGACACTCCCTGGCTAGGGCCTGTCGTCAAACTTCCGTCTGCCCCGCGACGCCTTGCACGCGCTCTCGCCGCACCGGGCGGAAGCCCGAGTACGTCCAGTACGAGGGCTGCCGCCCGGCACGCCGAGAGCACGCACCAGACGCCGCGGGGCCGCCCTCCGGGCGACGACGGCAGTTTGACGCCAGGCCCTAGGCCGCTCCCCGGCGGAGGCGGGCGGCGATCGTGCGGGCGCAGGCCATGGCTTCGGTGTGCGTGGTGTCCAGCTCCAGGTCGTACGAGACCCCCTCGTGGACCACGGCCGCCTGGGACGCGGCCATGCCCGGGGTGCGGTCCCCGCGGGCGATCTCGCGTCCCGCGGCGGCCTCCGGGTCGCACCGGACGGCGACCCACAGGACGTCGAGGTCGCCCAGGGCCCGCCGCCAGCGCGCCTGCGATTCGGCCCCGCCGAGGAAGACGTCGTCGATGACGATCCTGGCGCCGGCCCGGGCCATCGCCACGACGCCCTCCATCCAGGCGGCCTCCAGCGCCCGGAAGTCCTCCCCCACGCTCACCCGGCCGTCCTCGCCGAAGACGATCCCCGCGTCCGCGTCCCGCATCCTCCCGGGCATGGAGTCGACGAAGGAGTCGCAGCCGAAAGCGAGCCAGGCGTCCGGCAGTTCGGCCTGGAGGCAGCGCACGATGCCGGACTTGCCCGAGCTGGAAGCGCCGTTGAGGATGATCATCCGAATGGTCATCGGACCACCGTAGGGCGGTCCCCGCCCTACGGGTAACGGATTTCGGCGGCCGCCCGGTCAGTGCGCCGGGACGCGCTGGGCCTCGTGGGTCAGGGCCGCCAGGACCGGGGCGATCAGCGGGTGCGTCTCGGCGCCGCGGCGGGTGGCGGCGAAGACCCTGCGGGTGGCGGCCGGGCCCGCGACCGGGCGCACCCGGACCTCCTTGAGGTCCATGCCGCGCAGCGCCGAACGCGGCACCAGCGCCACCCCCGCGCCCGCGCCGACCAGGGCGGTGACCGCCCGGAAGTCGTCGGAGGAGTGCACGAAGCGCGGCTGGAACCCGGCCAGTTCGCACGCCAGCAGGGTCACGTCGTGGCACGGGTTGCCCGGGTACTGGCCCACCCAGTCGGCGTCGGAGAGGTCGGCCAGCGCCACGGCGGGCAGGTCGGCGAGCGGGTGCCCGGCGGGCAGGACCGCGTCGAAGGGCTCCGCGTACAGCGGGAGCACCGACAGCCGGCCGTCGTCGGCGCCCGGGGCGCCCCGGTACTCCACCGCCAGGGCCAGGTCGGCCTCCCCGTCGAGCAGCAGCGGGAGGCTCTGGTCGCCCTCCAGGTCCCGGACCCGGAGCCGGATGCCCGGGTGGTCCAGGGCGAGCCGGGCGATGGCGGGGGCCAGCACCTCGGCGATGCCCGTCGCGAAGGCGGCCACCGTGACCTCGCCGGCGGAACCGCCCGCGTAGGCGGCGAGTTCCGCCTCGGCGCGCTCCAGCTGGGCCAGCACCTCGTGGGCGTGGGCCAGCAGGATCTCCCCGGCCGCCGTGAGCCGTACGCCGCGGCCGCTGCGGGTCAGCAGCGTGTGCCCGGTCTCCTGCTCCAGCGCGGCGAGCTGCTGGGAGACGGCGGAGGGGGTGAGGTACAGGGCTGCGGCCGCGGCGGTCACCGTACGGTGGTCCGCCACGGCCCGCAGGATGCGCAGCCGGCGGGGGTCGATCACACCCCCATGATGTCAGCCCTGAGCAGCGGAAAGCGCCGCGCGGGCGTCCACGAAGGCGGCCACCGCGCGCTCGACGTCGGCCGTCGAGTGGGCCGCCGAGAGCTGGACGCGGATGCGGGCCGCGCCGAGCGGCACCACCGGGTACGAGAAGCCGATCACGTACACGCCGCGCTCCAGCAGCAGCTCCGCCATGCGGCCCGCCTCGGCGGCGTCGCCGATCATCACGGGGGCGATGGCGTGGTCGCCGGGCAGGATCTCGAAGCCGGCCTCGGTCATCTTCGTGCGGAACAGCTTGGTGTTGTCCGCGAGGCGTTCGCGCAGGTCACCGGCGGACTCCAGCAGGTCGAGGACCTTCAGGGAGGCGGCGGCGATCACCGGGGCGAGGGAGTTGGAGAAGAGGTACGGGCGCGAGCGCTGGCGCAGCAGCTCGACGATCTCGGCGCGGGCGGCGACGTAACCGCCGGAGGCGCCGCCGAGGGCCTTGCCGAGGGTGCCGGTGATGATGTCGACCCGGTCCATGACCCCGTGCAGTTCGGGGGTGCCGCGGCCGCCGGGGCCGACGAAGCCGACGGCGTGCGAGTCGTCGACCATGACCATGGCGTCGTAGCGGTCGGCGAGGTCGCAGATCTCCTGGAGGGGGGCGACGTAGCCGTCCATGGAGAAGACACCGTCGGTGACGATGAGCTTGCGGCGGGCGCCGCCCTCGGTGGCCTCCTTCAGGCGGGCCTCCAGCTCGGCCATGTCGCGGTTGGCGTAGCGGAAGCGGCGGGCCTTGGACAGGCGGATGCCGTCGATGATCGAGGCGTGGTTGAGGGCGTCGGAGATCACCGCGTCCTCGGCGCCGAGGAGGGTCTCGAAGACGCCGCCGTTCGCGTCGAAGCAGGAGGAGTAGAGGATCGTGTCCTCCTGGCCGAGGAAGGCCGACAGCCGCGCCTCCAGCTCCTTGTGCACCTCCTGGGTGCCGCAGATGAAGCGGACGGAGGCCATGCCGTAGCCCCAGCGGTCCAGCGCGTCCTTCGCGGCGGCGACCACGTCGGGGTGGTCGGCCAGCCCGAGGTAGTTGTTGGCGCAGAAGTTCAGCACCTCGCCGGGGGCGCCGCCCGCGGTGACGGCGACGGCCGCGTTCTGCGGGGTGCCGATGACGCGCTCGGGCTTGTGCAGGCCCGCTGCGCGGATCTCGTCGAGGGTGGTGCGGAGGTCTTCGCGTACGGACTCGAACATGGGCTTCGGTTTCTCCTTGTGCGGGTCGCCGTCCGGCGGACGGGGAGGAGGGGCCGGGTGCCGCCCGGCGGGGCGGAGTGGTCTGAGGGGGGCCGGGCCCCGCGGAGGGGGGTGCGGGGCCCGGCCGGAGGGAGATGGTCTTGTGGTTGCGGCGGCCGGGCGGATCCCGGCGGGCACGACGGTAGCGGCTGCCGGTGCCTCCGGCGGCCGGTCCGCCCGTACGTGGCCGACGCGCGCCGCCGGCCGGAGCCGGCCCCCGGGGCGGGGCCCGGAGCCGCGGAACGGAGTCGCGGAACGGAGTCCCGGACCCGGACGCCCGGATCAGGCCCCCCGAACCGGAACCGGGCCTCGGTCCCGGGCAGGGATCGGGGACCCGGGCGGGGGCCGGGAGTCGGGGGCCCGGGCCGGTTGCCGGGCCTCGGTCCCGGGCAGGGATCGGGGACCCGGGCGGGGGCCGGGAGCCGGGGGCCCGGGGCCGGGTCGGCCCGCGCCGGATCCGGGGTCCGGGCGCGCGGCGGGCCGGGCTACCGCCGGAGGCTCACGCCGTCCAGTCCAGGATGATCTTGCCGCTGCGGGCGGTGGCGGCCTCGTCGAAGGCGGCCTCGAAGTCGCGGTGCGAGTAGCGGCCGGTGATGACCGGGGACAGGTCGAGCCCGCCCTCCAGCAGCACGGTCATCGCGTACCAGGTCTCGAACATCTCGCGGCCGTAGATCCCCTTGATGGTGATCATCGAGGTGACGACCTTCGCCCAGTCCACCGGGAACTCCTGGGCCGGGAGGCCGAGCATCGCGATCCTGCCGCCGTGCGTCATGTTGTCGATCATGTCGCGCATCGCCTCCGCGCGGCCGGACATCTCCAGGCCGACGTCGAAGCCCTCGCGCAGCCCCAGCCGCGTCTGCGCCTCGGCGATGGAGGACTCGGCGACGTTCACCGCGAGCGTGGCGCCGGCCTTGCGGGCGATCTCCAGCCGCTCGGGGCTGACGTCGGTGATGACCACGTTGCGCGCGCCGGCGTGCTTCGCCACGGCAGCGGCCATGATGCCGATCGGGCCCGCGCCGGTGATCAGCACGTCCTCGCCGACCAGCGGGAAGGACAGCGCGGTGTGCACGGCGTTGCCGAAGGGGTCGAAGATGGCCGCCACGTCCAGGTCCACGGCGGTCCGGTGCACCCACACGTTCTGCGCGGGCAGGACGACGTACTCGGCGAAGGCGCCGTCACGGCCCACGCCCAGCCCGATCGTCGAGCGGCACAGGTGGCGGCGGCCGGCCAGGCAGTTGCGGCACTTGCCGCACACCAGGTGGCCCTCGCCGCTGACCAGGGCGCCCGTCTCGATGTCGCGGACGTCCGCGCCGACCGCCGCGACCTCGCCCACGAACTCGTGGCCCAGCACCAGCGGGGTCTTGACGGCGCCCTGCGCCCAGCCGTCCCAGGAACGGATGTGCAGGTCGGTGCCGCAGATGCCGGTGCGCAGGACCCTGATCAGCACGTCGCCGGGGCCGTACTCGGGCTCGGGAACGTCCATGAGCCACAGCCCGGGCTCGGCCTTGTGCTTGACGAGTGCCTTCATGGCGGTGGCTCCAGGCATGCGTAAGGGGGGTGCCGCTCCCGCTGGTGCGCGAGTGGCGTGGGTGACGGGCACCAATCTGCCGATCGGCGCGGTGATCAGTCCATCGAGACTTTCTTAAGCGGGTCGACAGCGCAGCTTCACGCCTATGCTCCTCCCTGGACGGGGATGGGGCCCGGCGGCGGAAGCCGCGCTAAGGTCCCTGACCGGGGAAAAGGGGAGGTGAGGGCGTGCCGAGTCTGCGCAGCAGGGCGCTTTCGGCCGCGCTGGTGGCGACGGGGCGGCGAAGACGGTTCGCGACCGCCGAGGCGGTACGCGCGACGGTGGCGCAGGCGGCCCGGCGGCCCGCTTCGCACCTGCCGCCGCGCTCGCTGGGCCGGGTCGCGGAGCTGTCGCGGACCTTCGTCGGGGCCTGGCCGGTGTACGACGCCTCGCCGCGCGGGCAGGAGCCCGTGGCGCGGGTGCTGTACGTGCACGGCGGCGCGTACATCGACGAGCTGGTCCGGCCGCACTGGTCGCTGATCCGGACCCTGGTGACCCGGGCCCGGGCCCGGGTCGTCGTACCGGCGTACGTGCTGGCGCCGCGCGGCACCGCCGACCGGAACGTTCCGGTGGCCGCCGATCTGCTGAGCGGTCTGATCGAGAGCGGCGGCGCGGGCGGGACGGTGCTGATCGGGGACTCCGCCGGGGCCGGGCTGGCGCTGGCCGCCGCGCAGCGGCTCCGGGAGCGCACCGGGGCGCAGCCGTCGCGGATCGTGCTGATATCCCCCTGGCTGGACCTGAGCATGAGCCACCCGGGCCAGGCGGAGCTGGAGGCGGCGGATCCGGTGCTGACCCGGGCCGGGCTGGCCGAGGCGGGCCGGCTGTACGCGGGGACCCTCGCGGCGGACGACCCCCGGGTGAGCCCGCTGCACGGGTCGTTCGAGGGGCTGGCGCCGCTGACGGTGTTCACCGGCACCCGGGACGTGCTGGCGACCGACAGCCGGGAGCTGCGGCGGCGGGCCGGGGCCGCCGGGGCGCAGGTGGAGTGGCACGAGGAGCCGGGCCTGCCGCACGGGTACCCGCTGCTGCCGGTCCCGGAGGGGCGGGCGGCTCGGGACAGGATCGTCGAGCTGATCGGGGAGACCGCCGACCCGCGCTAGGCGGTGCACGTCATGAGCGAGCTGACCGGCCAGGCGCGGTACGCCGTCCAGTACGCCTCGTCGCGCGCGGCGTCGGCGGGCGGGGTGCGGGAGGGCTGCCAGCCGACGGTGCTGAAGCCGGCGTCGACGGCGGCTTCGGCGAAGTCGGCGTGCGCCCATTCGCGGTACTCGAAGTGCTGGGGGGGCTCGGTCAGGAACTGGGCCTTCAGCAGTGGCGCGTCGCCGTCCGGGACCCGGTCGAGGATGCGCATCCCGTAAGGGGACCAGTCGACGCGCGGGTAGGCGCCGGGGTTGCGGACGAGCGACAGCAGCCGTCCGCCGGGGCGCAGGTTGGCCCGGATCCCGCGGAACATGGCGTGCAGGGCCGCCCGGTCGGGGGCGTGGCTGAACAGGTAGACGGCGGTGGCCAGGTCGAAGGGGCCGAGCTGTGGCATGGCGGCGGCGTCCGCGACCACGTACTCGACGGGGGCGGAGGGCGGCGCGGCCGCCCGGGCCCTGCGGACCCGGTCCGGGCAGCTGTCGACGCCGACGGTGCGCCGGGCGCCGCCGCCGGCGAGCAGTGCGGCGGTGCCGCCGTGTCCGCAGGCCACGTCGAGGGTGTCGAGGTCGCGTACCCCGCCGAGGGCGTCGAGGGCGGTGCGGAGGGTAAAGGCGTCGGCGGCGGTGAAGGCGGCGCGGGGCGCCGGGTGCGTGTCGTCGTACTGGTGTCGCATGCCGGATGCCTCCCCGGCGGGGGCGCGGCCGACGGCGTGCGCGGCGGGCTGTCCCCCCTTCGGGGGAGGCGTTCGGCGCATCGCCGCTCCCCCGGCCCGTCGCCTGCCGGCCGGGGAGCCGCGGGCGCGGCGAGCGCGGCGGGCGCGGCGGGCGCGCGGGTGCAGCCGCCGGGGGCGAGGGCGCATCCTGGCTGTGTGACGGCGAGACCGGACAGCGGCGGCCCGGCCCCCGCCGCCACGGGCCGGGCGCTCGCGCGGGCGGCGTCGGGTGCCGTGGAGGCCGTCGGCGGGCACGCGGGCGGGGTCTACCTGCGCTCGGGCACCGAGGGCCTGCTGCGGATGGCCGTGATCACGGGCCTGCCGGGGCGGCTGTTCCGGCCCTGGTGGCGGATGCAGGTGAACCGGCCGTACCCGGTCGCCGAGGCGTACCGCACCGGGCAGTCCGTGCACCTGCCGGACGGGGAGGCGGCGATGCGGCGCTTCCCCCAGCTGATGGCCGGGCTCCCCTTCCCCTTCGGGTCGTTCTACGAGCCGGTGTGCGCCGGCGCCGAGCGGTTCGGGGTGCTGCTGGTGCTGCGCCCCGCGACGCCCGGGGCCACGATCGGGGCCGGTGAGCGGCAGCGGCTGCGGGAGGTGGCCGCCGGGCTGGCGCGGGAGCTGGCCGCGCTGGAGGCAGCCGGGGAGCCGGTGCTCTGGGACGGGGACCCGCTGTGCGTGCCCTGGCCCGCGCCCGCCGGGGAGGTCGGCCGGGAGACGCTGGACCGGCTGGGCACGGCGGTGCTGTCCGTGGACCGGCAGGGCGTGGTCGCCTTCGCCAACCCCGCCGCCGGGGAGCTGCTCGGGCCGGCCGCGCAGGGGCTGGGCGGGCGCGTGCTGTGGGAGGTGCTGCCGTGGCTCGGCCACTCCGCGTACGAGGACCACCTGCGGGGGGTGTTCGTCGCCGGTGAGCCGGTGCGCTTCGAGGCCCGGGCCGTGGCTTCCCCGGACACCGGGCCGGAGTCCGGGCAGTGGCTGTCGGTGGGCCTGTTCCCGGGGCCGTCGGGGGTGACCGTGACCCTGGAGCCGGCCGAGACGCCCGCGTACGCGCCCGGTTCGGTGTCCCGCCCGGGCGCCGGTCTCGGTTCTCCGGCCGACCGGGCCTCCGCCCTGTACCGGCCGGTGGCCCTGGCGATCGCGCTGACCGAGGCGGTCACCGCGCGGCAGGTGTCGGCCGTGGTCACCGAGGAGCTGCTGCCCGCGTTCGGCGGCCGGCAGCTGGCCATCTACGTGCTGGACGAGCGGCACCTGTACCTCGCCTGGGAGACCGGCTTCCCCCAGGGGTTCCTGAGCCGCTTCGACGGGGTCTCGCTGCACGAGCGGCTGCCGGGCGTGGAGACGCTGACCTCGGGCCGGCCGCTGTTCTTCGAGTCGATGGAGCATCTGGCGGCGGCCTATCCGGGGATCCCGCTGGACGCGGAGGTCGGGGCCCGCGCCTTCCTGCCGCTGATCGCCTCCGGCCGGCCGGTGGGCTCCTGCATCCTCGGCTTCGACCAGCGGCGCGGCTTCAGCCCGGAGGAGCGTACGGTCCTCACGGCGCTGGCCGGCCTGATCGCGCAGGCCCTGGAACGGGCGCGGCGCTACGACAGCGAGGCGGCGCTGGCCCGCGGGCTCCAGGCGGCGCTGCTGCCGCGCCGGCTGCCGGTGCGGGGCGAGGTGACCACGGTGGGCCGGTACCTGCCCGGTACGGACGGCATGGACGTCGGCGGCGACTGGTACGACGTGATCGCGACGGCGGCGGGCCCGCTGGCGCTGGTCATCGGGGACGTCCAGGGGCACGGGGTGGCCGCCGCCGCGACCATGGGCCAGCTGCGCAGCGCGGTACGGGCCTTCGCGCTCAGCGGCAACACCCCGGACGAGGTGGTGCGGGGTACGAACCAGCTGCTGATCGACCTGGATCCGGGCCAGTTCGCCAGCTGCTGCTACGTGCTGCTGGACCCGGGCTCCGGCCGCGCCCTGGCCGCCCGGGCCGGACACCCGCAGCCCCTGCTGCGGCACGCCGACGGGCGGGCGGAGGTGCTGGACCTGGCGGGCGGGGTGCTGCTCGGGATCGACCCGGGGGCGCGGTATCCGGTGACCGAACTGGCGCTGGGGCGGGGCGGGGTGCTGGCCCTGTACACCGACGGGCTGGTGGAGACGCCGGGCGCGGACATCGACGACGGCGTGGAGCGGCTGCGGGCGGCCCTGGCGGCGGCGCGGCCGTCCCCGCTGACGGAGACGGCCGACCGGCTGGTCGCCGAGGCGGCCCGTACCGCCGACCGCCCGGACGACATCGCCCTGCTGCTGGCGTCCCGCGTGCGCCCGGACACCTGAAGGCCGCGCACGGCGGAGGGGGAATCCGCGCGGGGGTCAGCCGGCGGTTCCGGAACCGGTCAGGGCGATCGCGGTGTTCACCAGGCCGACGTGGCTGAACGCCTGGGGGAAGTTGCCGAGCTGGCGTCCCGCCCGCGGGTCGTACTCCTCGGCCAGCAGGCCCACGTCGTTGCGCACCGCGAGCAGCCGCTCGAAGAGTTCGCGGGCCTCTTTGGTCCGGCCGGTCAGGTGCAGGGCGTCGGCCATCCAGAAGGAGCAGGCCAGGAAGGTGCCCTCGTCGCCGGGGAGCCCGTCGACGGAGGGGCCCTCGGTGCTGTAGCGGCGCACCAGGCCGCCGCTGCCCAGCTCCGCCCGTACGGCGTCGACGGTGCCGATGACGCGGGGGTCATCGGGCGGGAGGAAACCGACGCGGGGGATGAGCAGGGTGGCCGCGTCCAGCTCGCGGGAGCCGTAGTACTGGGTGAAGGTGCCCCGCTCGGGGTCGTAGCCCTTGTCGCAGACGTCACGGTGGACCTCGTCCCGCATGGCCCGCCAGCGCTCGACGTCGCCCTGGAGGTGCGGGGCGTTCTCCAGGGTGCGCACGGCCCGGTCGGCGGCGACCCAGGCCATCACCTTGGAGTGGGTGAAGTGCCGGCGCGGGCCGCGCACCTCCCACAGTCCCTCGTCCGGGCGGTGCCAGTTGCGTTCCAGGAAGTCGAGCAGGGCGAGCTGGATCTTCCAGGAGTGCCGCTCCGCCGCCAGCCCGGAGGCCCGCGCCAGGTGCAGGGCGTCCAGTACCTCGCCGTACACGTCCAGCTGGAGCTGGTCCACGGCGGCGTTGCCGACGCGGACCGGGGCGGAGGAGGCGTAGCCGCGCAGCCAGGGCAGTTCGGTTTCGGGGATGCGGCGCTCACCGGCGATGCCGTACATGATCTGGAGGTCGGCCGGGTCGCCCGCGACGGCGCGCAGCAGCCAGCCGCGCCAGGCCCGGGCCTCGTCGAGGAAGCCGGTGGACAGCAGGGCGCCCAGGGTGAGGGTGGCGTCGCGGAGCCAGCAGTAGCGGTAGTCCCAGTTGCGGACGCCGCCGATCTCCTCGGGCAGGGAGGTGGTCGCGGCGGCGGCGATGCCTCCGGTGGGGGCGAAGGTGAGGGCCTTGAGGGTGATCAGCGAGCGGAGGACGGCCTCCCGGTACGGCCCCTCGTAGCGGCACTGGGCGGCCCACTCGCGCCAGTCGGCGAGGCTCTGCTCCAGGGCCTCGTACGGGTCGACCTGTTCGGGGCGCGGCTCGTGCGAGGGGTGCCAGGTCAGTACGAAGGCGACCTTCTCCCCGGGGCCGACGGTGAACTCCGAGCGGGTGCTGCGGTCCTCGCCCCAGGTCCGCACGGGCGGGTCGCTGCGGAACCAGGCCGAGTCGGGGCCGGCGACCGCGACCCGGTCGCCCTCGCTGCGCCGGACCCAGGGGACGACGTGACCGTAGTCGAAGCGCAGCCGGAGGGTGCTGCGGACGGTGACCCGGCCGGAGACGCCCTCGACGATCCGCATGACGTCGGGCGCGCTGTCGCGCTGCGGCATGAAGTCGACGACCTTGACGGTGCCCTCGTCGGTCTCCCAGTAGGACTCGAGGACCAGCGAGTCGTCCAGGTAGGCCCGCCGCGTGCACCGTTCGCCGTTCTCGGCGGCGGCCGGGGCGATGCGCCAGTGGCCGTTCTCCTTGGTGCCGAGGAGCGCGGCGAAGCAGGCGCCGGAGTCGAAGTGGGGCAGGCACAGCCAGTCGATGGACCCGTCGCGGCCGACCAGTGCGCTGGTCATCAGGTCGCCGATGAGTGCGTAGTCTTCGATGGGTTGTGTCATTCATCCGCTTTTCCCGCAAACCCCGGGGGTCAATCAGCCCGCCCCGGGACGGCCTCGGCGGGCCGGGCGGCGGCCTCGACGTTGGCGGCCATCCTGCGGAGCACCCGGAGGGCGGCGACGTACTCCGCGTCGTCGATGCCCGCGTGGACGACGGCGCGCAGCTCGGTCACCAGGGCGCGCAGCCGGAGCCGGGCGGCCTCGCCCTCGGCGGTGAGGCGGAGCCGGCCGTCCCCGCTTTCGCGGATCCAGCCGCGGTGGAGCAGCTGGTCGAGGACGCGGGCGATCTCGTGCGGCCCGTCCGCGAGGGGGGTCAGCTGGGCGGTCACCTCCTCGCGGAACGGCGGCTCGGCTCCGCCGTCGATCCGGTTGAGGACCCAGTACTGCGGCTGCGTGACGTCGGTCCGCGCCATGGCGTCGCGCAGATGGCGGGTGACGGCCTCGTGGACGAGGCCGCTCCAGTAGCCGATGGGCTGGCCGGCCAGCGCGTCGTCGGCGGCGGCGGGGTCGGCGGGCGCCTGGTCGGTGGTGGTTCCACTCGGCGGTTTCATGATCACAACGCTACTCCGGACGGGGGACCACACGAGCGGAACCGGTTCCCCCGCCCGACAGAGGGCCCAGGGTCTGTCGTCAGACTGCCGTCGTCGCCCGGGGGGGGACGGGAGTCCGACGACAGGCCTCAGTTGCGGATGAGGAGGGTCACGGCGGCGAGGACCACGCCGAGGGCGAGGGCCTGGGCGCCGAGGGCCAGGCGGTGGGTGCGCAGGGCGGGGACGGGCAGGAGGCGGTCGACCGCGTGGCGGCCGGGGCCGGCCAGGGTGAGGGCGGCGGCGGCCGCGGCGAGCAGGAGCTCGTACTCCATGCCCTTGGGGGCGAAGAAGGCGCCGGCGCCGTGGACGGCCAGGGCGTTGATCATCGTGCCGGTGACGGCCGCCCCGGCGAGCGGGGTGAGCAGGCCGAGGGCGAGGCCGAGGCCGCCGAGGGTCTCGGTCAGTCCGGCGACGACGGCCATGGCGTCGCCCGCCGGGTAGCCGCTGGCGGTGAAGAACTGCCCGGTGCCGCCGATCCCGCCGCCGCCGAACCAGCCGAAGAGCTTCTGGGTGCCGTGGGCGGCCACGGCGAGGCCGAGGACCACGCGCAGGAGGAGCAGTCCGGCGTCCTGGGCGGAGGTGTCGGCCGCGGGGGCCGCCTGGGGGGCGGCCGGGGCCTTCGTCGCGGTGGCGGTGGCGCTGGTCATGGGGGGTCCTTCCGGTCGGGCGGCCCGAGGGGATTGGTTCAAATTCGAACCTGCTTGAGTCCGACCCTAGCCAGTGATTCAAATTCGAACAACTCGTGTACCCTGGCGCCATGGCTGAGACGAGATGGCTGGACGAGCGCGAGATGCGGGCCTGGAGGGGCTTCCTGGCGGCCTCCGCGCTGGTGAACCGGCATCTCGACCAACAGCTGAAGGACGACTCCGGACTCTCCCACCCCCAGTACGAGATCCTCGTGCGGCTCGCGGCGGCACCCGACCATGAGCTGCGCATGACGGAACTCGCCAACGGGCTCATCAACTCCAAGAGCGGCCTGACCTACCAGGTCGGCCAGATGGAGAAGGCCGGCCTCGTCCGCCGCCGCAGCTGCCCCTCCGACGTGCGCGGGGTCTTCGCCGTGCTCACGGAGGCGGGCCGGGCCCGCCTGGAGGAGGCCGCTCCCGGCCATGTCGCCGCCGTGCGCGAGGTGCTCGTCGACGTGCTCACCCCCGAGCAGCTGGACGCCCTGGCCGACGGCCTGGGCGAGGTCAGCCGCCGGCTGCGGGAACAGGGCGCCTGACGCGACGTCCCCCCGCCTGGGCTCCGGGGAGCGCGGGCCGGGACCAGAGGAGTCCGGCGGTGTCCGGTTCCGGGCGCAGGCCCAGTTCGCGCAGGAGGTTCACCGCCATCATCGCGGTGAACAGCGGGTTCGGGTTGGCACCGGTGACGCCCAGGGCGGTGGCGGCTTCCGCGCAGCCGGCGGTGAACTCGGCCGCGCGGACCGGCCCCGTACCGCCGGCCAGCCGCAGTGCCGCCGCGTGCAGGGCCGCGGCCTGGTCCAGCATCCCCTCCAGATGGGGAACCGCCTCGGCGGCTCCGCGTACGGCGAAGGTGTGCCCGTCGGTGAGGAGCTCCGCCGCACCCTCCTCGAAGAGGCCTGCCGCGGCGCCGAGCACCGTCTGGATCTTGAGCTGGTCGGCGTCGGCCATCGCACCGCAGGGCCCGTTGGCCTCGTCGGACAGGTGCAGCACTCCACTGTCCCTCAGGTGCACGATCACGTGCCCCGCGCAGTGGCCCTGGCTGCGCAGCACCCGGACCGCGCCGTCGGCGAAGGTCCAGCCGCCGAACCGCAGCGAGCCGATGGCGATCCGCTCCGGCGGGCGTTCCTCGTAGGTCCGGGTCGTCGCGCCGAAGGGCCGGAGCGGCCGGAAGAGCGACACCACCTTCTCGGCGGCCCGCCGGGGCGGCGCGGGCAGCACGCCCAGCCCGTCGACGTGCTCGAAGGCGCGTACCCAGTACGCCACCGGGTCCCTCATCTGGTCGACGTCGGCGGCGGGCACCCAGTGCTCGGCCGGCCCGCCCAGTTCGTCGGCCAGGTCGTTGTTGCCGATGTGGTCGAGGTGGCCGTGGGTGGTCAGCAGCAGCACCCGGGACCACGGCCCGACCCGGCCGGCGGCTTCCCGCAGCGCCGCGCGGAACGGCTCCGTGACGCCGGTGTCGACCAGCACGAGGGTGTCGCCCGCCCGGTGGACGAGGGCGTTCGCCACGTCGGGCCGGTCGTGCGCGAGGTCCAGTTCCTGCCCGGCGACCAGTACGGTCCTGTCGTCGATCGCGATCAGGTCACCCAGCGCGGTCATCGGTCCTCCCGGGAAGCCGTCGGAGGCGGGGCGCGCCCCGCCGACGAGCGTACGCCGCTCCGGCGGTCCCCGCCCGGCCGGCCGGGGCCGCCGGGGACCGGACCGCGGGCCCCGGACCGCGGGCCGCGGCGGCTCAGGTGAAGGCGATGGCCGCCCCGGTGGCCACCGAGAGCCGCGCCGCCCGGATGAGCTGGAGACAGACGTAGGACTCGACGCCGTGGCGCTGCCAGCCCGTGGCGGCCGGCTCCTCCGCGTCGGCGGCCTCGAAGACCTCCTCGGAGTGCGGGTCGAGGTCCTCCGGCAGACCGAGCGCCGCGGCGAGCCGCCGGACTTCCGCCAGCAGCCGCACGGAGGAGCCGAGGGAGCCGCCCGGCACCTCCTTCCCCACGATGACCCGCGCGCAGTCCACCGGCACGTAGTAGCCCTCGCAGTCCGAGTGGTGGACCAGGTGGTCGAACGGACCGGGCGGGCCGGCCGGCTGCGCCCCGTAGGCCCGGGCGAGGAGCGGGTCGCGGTGGGCCTGGCGGTCCTCCTCCAGCGGCTCAGGCAGGCGTCCTTCCACCGCGAGGTGGACCGCCAGCCGGCGGAGCGTGTGCAGGCCCGAGTAGCCCCACGCCTGGAAGTAGGCGGGCTCCCCGCCGCGGGGCTCCGGCTCCTTCCACGGCCGCGCTCCCGCGCGTTCCAGCAGTTCGCCGATGACGGCGAAATCGGCACGGACCAGGTCCGCGTAGTCGTCCTCGGCGTCGGCCAGGACACCGACGCTCAGGTTCAGCCCCATGGCTTGATCATGTCAGGACCGCCCTGCTCCGGCCGCGCCGCGCCCGCGTTCCGCCACCGGAGCGGGGCCCGCTGCCCTAACGTCGGCGGCAGGTCACAGGACCGGACAGGACTCCGCCGCACCGGGAGGTTTCGTGAGGATGCTCATCAACTCCGCCGACACCGTGGTCTCCGACGCGCTGCGCGGGATGGCCGCCGCGCATCCCGAGCTCGACGTCGACGTGGAACGGCAGGTCGTCGTACGGCGGGACGCGCGCACCGGCGGGAGAGTCGGGCTGGTGTCCGGCGGCGGCTCCGGGCACGAACCGCTGCACAGCGGCTTCGTGGGGCCCGGGATGCTCTCGGCGGCCTGCGCCGGCGCCGTGTTCACGTCTCCGGTGCCCGATCAGGTGCTCCACGCGGCGCACGCCGTCGACGCCGGCCAGGGGGTGCTGTTCGTCGTCAAGAACTACACCGGCGACGTGCTGAACTTCCGGATGGCCGCCGAGCTGGCGGAGGAGGACGGGCTCCGGGTGGAGAGCGTCCTCGTCGACGACGACGTGGCCGTGACCGACAGCCTCTACACGGCCGGGCGGCGCGGCACCGGAGCCACCCTCTTCGTGGAGAAGATCGCCGGGGCGGCCGCCGAGGAGGGCGCGCCGCTGGACCGGGTCGCCGCGCTGGCACGGCGGGTCAACGGCTCCTCCCGGAGCTTCGGCGTGGCCCTCGGCGCCTGCACCACCCCGGCGAAGGGCAGCCCCACCTTCGACCTGCCGGACGGGGAGCTGGAGCTGGGCGTGGGGATCCACGGCGAACCCGGCCGGGAACGGCGCGCCATGATGACCGCGCGGGAGATCGCGGAGGTGGCCGTGGGGGCCGTACTGGACGACCTCGACGCGGCGGATCCGCCGGCGGCGGGCGGGCCGGTGCTGCTGCTGGTCAACGGGATGGGCGCGACCCCGCTGCTGGAGCTGTACGGCTTCCACGCGGAGGTGACCGCGGTCCTGGCCGCGCGGGGCGTGCCGGTGGCGCGGGCGCTCGTCGGAAACCACGTCACCTCCCTGGACATGGCGGGGTGTTCGGTGACCGTGTGCCGGGCGGACGACGAGCTGGTGCGGCTGTGGGACGCGCCGGTGCGGACCGCCGCCCTGCGCTGGGGCTGCTGAGATGGCGGTGACCGAGGTACGGGACGGTGGAGGAGACGGGATGCGTGACGCGGGGTTCTTCCGGCGCTGGATGGAGGCCGCCGCGGCGGCGGTGGAGCGGGAGGCGGACCGGCTGACCGAGCTCGACTCCCCCATCGGGGACGCCGACCACGGGGCCAACCTGCTGCGGGGGTTCACGGCCGTGCGCTCGGCGCTGGCCGGGGCCGACCGGGCGGCCGTGCCCGGCGCGCTGCTCCAGCTGGCGGGGCGCACGCTGATCTCCACGGTCGGCGGCGCGTCCGGGCCGCTGTACGGGACGCTGCTGCGGCGCACCGGCAAGGAACTCGGGGAAGCCGCCGAGGTCTCCGACGAGGAGGTGCGCGCCGCCCTGCACGCGGGGGTCGGCGCGGTGGCCGAGCTGGGCGGGGCGGCGCCGGGCGACAAGACGATGCTGGACGCGCTGGTCCCGGGGGTCGCGGCGCTGGGTACGTCGTACCGTGCCGCCGGGGACGCGGCGGACGGCGGGGCCAGGGCGACGGTTCCGATACTGGCCCGCAAGGGCCGCGCCAGCTACCTCGGGGAGCGCAGCATCGGGCACCAGGACCCGGGAGCCACCTCGGCCGCCCTCCTGCTGGGCGCGCTGGCCGACACGGCGGAGGGGGCCGCGTGAGCGCCGGGGCGCTGGTCGGGCTGGTGCTGGTGTCGCACAGCGCCGGGGTCGCGGAGTCGGTGGCGGAGCTGGCGCGGGGCCTCGCGGCGGGCGGGGCGGTGGCTCCGCTGGCCCCGGCGGGCGGCACCGCCGACGGCGGGCTGGGCACGAGCGCGGAGCGGATCGTGGCGGCCGCGGCGGCGGTGGACCGGGGGGCCGGGGTCGCGCTCCTCGCGGACCTGGGCAGCTCGGTACTGACGGTGAAGGCGCTGCTGGAGGACGGGGAACTGCCGCCGGGCTCCCGGCTGGTGGACGCGCCGTTCCTGGAGGGCGCGGTGGCGGGGCTGGTGGCCGCCTCCGCGGGGGCCCCGCTGGACGCCGTGGCGGCGGCGGCCGAGGAGGCGTACGCGTACCGCAAGGTCTGAGCCGTCCC
Source organism: Streptomyces sp. NPDC043896 (assembly GCF_056435605.1). NCBI lineage: Bacteria > Bacillati > Actinomycetota > Actinomycetes > Kitasatosporales > Streptomycetaceae > Streptomyces > Streptomyces sp. NPDC043896. The sequence continues at coordinate 79,122 of NZ_JBWKEE010000002.1, read as the reverse complement.
AGCCCCGCCGCCGCCAGAGACCCGGGGCCTGGGGCTCCGGCCCCGGGAGACGGGGTCGGCGCAACCCCGAGCAAGCAGGGCCCTGGGGCGCAGCCCCCGGAAGGCGAGGCCCGGGCGCAACCCGCAGGAAGCAGGGCCCGGGGGCGCAGCCCCAGGAAGCGAGGCCCAGGACACAACCCCCGGACAGGGCCCGGGACACAGCCCCCAGGAAGCGAGGCCCGGGCGCAACTCCCGGAAGGCGAGGCCCGGGCACAGCCCCCGGGGAACGGGGTCCGGGGCGCAGCCCCCGGGGAACGGGCTAAGGGTGGGGCGGGGAGCACTTCCCCGGCCCCGCCGGGGGCTAGCGGCCGCGGAGCTGGTCCATCTCCCGCCGGTCGCGCTTCGTCGGGCGGCCCGTACCCCGGTCACGGATGCCGACCACCGCCGCCTCCACCGGCGTCGGCGGCGGCGGGCTGTTGTCCACGTAGCACTCGGCGGCCACCGGCGGCCCGACCCGCTTCGTCACCGGCCGCCGGACCACCACGACGCGCTCGCGGCCCGCGTGGAAGAGCCGTACCTCGTCCCCCGCCCGCACCTGCTGCGCCGGCTTCGCCCGCTCGCCGTTGACCTTCACGTGGCCCGCCCGGCAGGCCGTCGCCGCGACGGAGCGGGTCTTGGTGAGCCGGACCGACCAGATCCAGGCGTCCACCCGCGCGGTTCCGGTCTCCAGCGGGGCCGCCCCCGACTCCGTGGTCCTCGTACCGGTCAACGGTCGCTCCGTCCCTGCGTCGGCCGTGCCTGCCACGCCCGCCATGCCCCGACTCTAGTGATCCGGCGGCCGTGAAGCGGAATGCTTTTTGGCGGATACCACAAGAGCGGTGGCATCTGCGATAGAGATCGCGCCAAACGAATTGCACATGCGGGTTCCGAGCGCCTAACTTGTCGCGCATGCAGTCCTACACCATCGGACAGGCGGCGCGTCTGCTGGGCGTCAGCCCGGACACCGCGCGCCGCTGGGCCGACGCCGGCCGGGTCGCGACCCATCGCGACGAGGGCGGCCGTCGCCTGATCAACGGGCGCGACCTGGCGGCCTTCTCCGTCGAGGTGGGGCAGGGCGCCCACGCCGAGGACGGCGAGCCGTACACCTCGGCGCGCAACGCCTTCCCCGGGATCGTCACGGCCGTGAAGCTCGGCGACGTGGCCGCCCAGGTCGAGATCCAGGCGGGTCCCCACCGCCTCGTCTCCCTCCTCACCCGCGAGGCCGTCGAGGAGCTCGGGCTGGAGGTCGGCATGCAGGCCACCGCCCGCGTGAAGTCGACCAGCGTGCACATCGACCGCACCTGACCCGAACCTTCAGGGCCACCCGGCCCGTCCGCTCGTCCCCACCCGCTCCGCCCGTCACCGGCGCGGGTCACCTCCGCGCGGTTCCGGCACCCGGCCGGCCGCCGACCCGACCGAGGAGCACCTGCTCATGTCCGTCACCCCGAACCGCCGCCGCGTCGCCGCGGCCGCGCTCACCGCCGCCCTGCTCGTTCCGCTGTCCGCCTGCGGCGGCGGCGCCGACGAGAAGAAGGCCGACGCCTCCTCGTCCCCCTCGGCTTCCGCCTCCGCCGGGGCCAAGGCCGCGAGCCTGACGATCCTCGCCGCGTCCTCCCTCACCGACGTGTTCAACACCGCGAAGGCCGCCTACGAGAAGTCCCACCCGGGCACCAGGCTGAACATCTCCTACGCCGGTTCGCAGGAGCTCGCCGCCCAGGTCAAGCAGGGCGCCCCGGCGGACGCGCTGGTCACCGCCGACACCAAGACGATGGACGGCCTCAGGGGCGAGACCAACGACCCCGCGATCATCGCGAAGAACCGCCTGGTCATCGCCGCCGGCAAGGACAACCCCTTCAAGATCGACGAGCTGAAGGACCTCGCCGACACCAAGATCAAGGTCGTCCTGGCGGCGCCCGAGGTCCCGGTCGGCCGCTACAGCAAGCAGATCCTCGACGCCCAGAAGATCGAGGTGAAGCCGGTCTCCCAGGAGCCCAACGTCCGCGCCGTCCTGAGCAAGGTCGAGCTGGGCGAGGCCGACGCCGGTCTCGTCTACAAGACCGACTCCGCCAAGTCCGGCGACAAGGTCGTCACCGTGGACATCCCGGACGACCAGAACGCCGTCGCCTCCTACCCGGCCGCCACCCTCAAGCAGTCCAAGAACGCCGAGGCCGCCGCCGCGTTCGTGGCCTGGCTGAGCTCCCCGGAGGCGCAGAAGATCCTCCAGGACGCCGGTTTCCAGAAGCCGTAACGGCCCTCGAAGCTCCGGAGGGGGCTGCCCGGTCCAGGGGGGGACGGGCAGCCCCTTCCGGCGTGTCCGGCGGCCGCGCCCGCGTCGCGGGGACCCGCGCCCGTCCGCTCCGTACCCTTCTCCCGTCCGGCGGCATCCCGCCCCGGCCCCCGACCAGGAACGCCCATCACCCCATGAGCAGACTCCGCACCCGCACCCGGCCTCCCGTGACGCTGGCGCTCCCCGCGCTGCTCGCCGTCGCGTTCCTGCTGCTGCCGCTCGTCGGCATCCTCATCCGCACCCAGTGGGGAGAGCTCGGCGAGCACCTCACCAGCCCCGGCGTGGTCACCGCCCTGAAGCTCTCCCTGCTGGTGTCCCTGTGGGCGCTCGGCCTCTCGCTGGTCCTCGGAGTGCCGCTCGCATGGCTGCTGGCCCGGGTCGAGTTCAAGGGGAAGGCCTTCGTCCGTTCGCTGGTGCTGCTGCCGATGGTGCTCCCGCCGACCGTCGGCGGTGTCGCGCTGCTCCTCGGCTTCGGACGGCGCGGTCTGCTCGGGCCGTGGCTGGAGGAGAGCTTCGGCGTCGCCCTGCCCTTCCACACCTCCGGGGCGGTCGTCGCGGCGACCTTCGTCGCCATGCCCTTCCTCGTGATCAGCCTGGAGGGGGCGCTCGGCGGTTTGAAGCAGAGCTACGAGGAGACCGCCGCCTCCCTCGGAGCCTCGCCGGTCCGGGTGTTCTTCACGGTGACCATGCCCATGGTGGCCCCGGGCCTGGTCGCGGGCGCCGCCCTCACCTGGGCCCGTGCGCTCGGCGAGTTCGGGGCGACCATCACCTTCGCCGGCAACCTGCCGGGCACCACCCAGACCCTGCCCCTCCAGGTCTACCTGCTGCTCCAGGACCAGCCGGAGGCGGCCACCTCGGTCTCGCTGCTGCTGCTCGCCATCGCCATGGGCGTGCTCATCGCCCTGCGCGGGCGCTGGACGGGAACCCCCGTGGCCCCGAAGGCGCCCGCGGCCGGGCCGGAGGCGCCCGCCCCCGCCGTCCCCGACGAGGCCCCCGCCCCCGCCCCCGCCCCGGCCCGGGCCGGTGACGGCCGCTGGCCCCTGCACGCCGAGGTCACCGGCTTCAACGAGCTCACCCTCCACGCCGAACCCGGCACCACCATCGCCGTGGTGGGCGAGAACGGCGCCGGCAAGACCACCCTGCTGCGCGCCCTGCTCGGCCTGACCCCGCGCGCCCGCGCCGAACTGCGGCTCGGCGACACCGACGTCACCGCGCTGCCCCCGCACAAGCGGCAGGTGGCGTGGGTGCCGCAGGACGGCGCGCTGTTCCCGCACCTCAGCGCCCTCGCCAACACCGCGTACGGGCTGCGCGCCCGCCGGGCCGGCCGCGCCGAGGCCCGGCGCGAGGCGCAGCTGTGGCTGGACCGGCTCGGCGTGGGCCACCTCGCCCAGCGGCGGCCCGCCCAGCTGTCCGGCGGGCAGGCCCAGCGGGTGGCCCTGGCCCGGGCGTTGGCCGCGCGGCCCCGGCTGCTGCTGCTCGACGAGCCCCTCGCCGCCCTCGACCAGACGACCCGGGCGCACGTGCGGCACACCCTGCGCAAGCACCTGGCGGGCTTCGGCGGGGTCTGCCTGATCGTCACGCACGATCCCGTCGAGGCGGTGTCACTGGCCGACCGGGTCCTCGTACTGGCCGACGGGCGCACCCTGCAGGACGCGCCGCCGGCCGAGGTCACCCGGCATCCGCGCTCCCCGTGGGTGGCCCGGATGCTGGGCCGCAACGCCTGGCCCGGCGCCGCCTCCGCCGAGGGGCTCGCACTCGCGGGCGGCGGCCGGCTGGTGGTGGCGGAGACGCTGCCCGAGGGCACCCAGGCCCTGGCGATCATCGCCCCCGAGGCGGTGTCCCTGCACCGCAACCGTCCGGTCGGCAGTCCCCGCAACGTCTGGCCCGGCACCGTACGGGAGATCACCTCGGCCGGCAGCCGGCTGCGCGTGCTCGTCGCCCCGGACGAGGCCCCCGACCTGGTCGCGGAGATCACCCCGGAAGCGGCCGCCGAACTCGGCGTGGCGGACGGCACGCGGGTCTGGACGAGCGTGAAGGCCACCGAGGTCACGCTGGTGACCCTCTGAGCGGACGCCCGCCCGCGTCCCTTCGCGGCGGCCCCGGCGGGTTCCGGACGTTCCCCGACGGGTTCCGGCCGGGAAGGGCGGTACGCGCGGAGAACCGTTTGGACGACGTGTGCGGCGCTGACATATGTTCGGCGCTGCCGTACCGGAGTTCGACCGGCCGGTGCATCGCCGACCAGCGCATCGCTGACCAGCGCACTTTCGCACGTCCCGTGGGGGGTCCTTCACCATGTCCTTCAGCGCACCCGGAGCGCAGCCGCCCCCGCAGGGCCCCGGCCCGCAGCCCCCGTACGGGGCGGCCCCCTACCCGGCCGCCCATCCGGCGGTCCCCCCGCAGCCCGGACAGCCGTACCCGGGCCCGCCGGCGCCCGGCAACCCGTACCCGGGCCCGTCGGCGGCCGGGAACCCGTACGCCGTTCAGCAGTTTCCGGGAACCCCCCACCCCTACCCGGGCTCCGCCTTCCCCCCGCCGCCGCCCGTCCAGCCGCTGCGCTCCCCGCAGGTCCTCTCGACGGTGCTGACCGTGCTGCTCTGCGTCGCGGGCCTGGTCAACCTCTACTCGGCCGCGGCCAACCTCTACGCGTGGGCGCTGATGCGGGACGTCGTGGCGGACCCCTCCTCGGTCCCGGACGACAGTCTCGACCTGTCCGACGGTCTGACCGGTCTCGCCGGGTCCCTCCAGGTGCTGGTCCTGGCCGTGACGGCCGTCGTCTTCGTCATCTGGTTCCACCGGGTCCGCGTCAACGGCCAGGTCTTCCGGCCCGACGGGTTCACCCTGGGGAGCGGGTGGGCGATCGGCTCCTGGTTCGTGCCCCTCGGCAACCTCTTCCTGCCGTACCGGGTGGCGAAGCAGACCTGGGAGGCGAGCGTCCAGCTCGCACCGGACGGCTCGTACCGCCACGTCTCGGCGGCTCCCGTGACGGCCTGGTGGGTGGTGTGGGCCGTGTCCATGGTCTTCGACCGGATCTTCGGCACGGTGTACGTCCGCACGGAGACCCCCGAAGGCCTGCGTGACGTCTCCGCGTTCGGCGCCGTCGCCGACCTGACCGTGGTCGCCGCCGCCGTCCTCGCGGTGCTGTTCGTCCGCAAGCTGACCGCCCTGCAGAACGTGAAGGCCGCTCAGGGCCCGTACGCCGCCGTCTGACGCTCACTCCGCCGCGGCGCCGGGGGCGGGCACGTCGAACTCGCACCACACGCACTTGCCCGCGCCCCGGGGCTCCACGCCCCAGGCGTCCGCGAGCCGTTCGACCAGCAGCAGGCCCCGGCCCGACACCGCCCAGTCCCCGGCCTCGCGGCGCCGGGGCAGGGCGCTGCTGCCGTCCTCGACCTCGATGCGGATCCGGCCTCCGGCGGTCAGCCGCAGGGCGACCTGGCCGCCGCCGTCGGTGTGCACGAGGGCGTTGGTCATCAGCTCGTCCGCGGCCAGCTCGATCTCGTCGGCCCGGTCCCGGGCTCCCCAGGCGGCCACCGCCGCCCGGATCAGGTGCCGGGCCATGGCCGGGCCGTCCGCGTCGCCCGGCACCAGACGCTGGCGCAGCGGGCCGCCGCCGCGCGGAGCGGGGGTGCCGCGCCGGCGCAGCAGGAGCAGCGCCATGTCGTCCCCGCCGCCCGCGTCCCCGACGACGTCGCACAGCACGTCGGCGAGTTCCTCGACGTCGGCCGGGCCGCTGCACGCCGCCTCCAGGAAGGCCCGCATGCCGGTCTCGGAGTCGCCGCCGGGGCGTTCGACGAGGCCGTCGGTGAACATCATCAGGGTGTCCCCGGGGTGCAGTTCGAGGGTGGTGACGGGATATCCGGAGCCGCTGCCCTGCTGCTCGCGCGGGGGCAGGCCGAGGGGGAGCCCGCCCACCACCCGGACGCGGTGGCAGCTGCCGTCGCCGCGCCGTACGACCGGGTCGAGGTGCCCGGCCCGCACGATGTGCAGCATCCCGGTGTTCAGGTCCAGCTCGGCGTAGGTGCAGGTGGCGAAGCGTTCGGCCGCCAGGTCGCGCAGGAAGGCGGAGGCCCGCGCCAGCGCCGTGCCGGGGGTGTGGCCCTCCAGGACGTACGCGCGGAGCACGATCCGCAGCTGGCCCATGACGGCCGCCGCGTCGGTGTCGTGGCCCTCGACGTCGCCGATGGTCACCCCGACGCGTCCCTCGCCGAGCGGCACCACGTCGTACCAGTCGCCGCCGATGTCCCGTCCGATCCGGGCGGCCCGGTAGCGTACGGCGATCCGCGCGCCCGGCACCTCCGGGATCACCCGGGGCAGCATGGCCCGCTGGAGGCCCTCGGCGAGGTCGTGCTCCTGCTCGAAGAGCATGGCCCGCTGGAGTCCCTGCGCGATCCCGCTGCCGAGCGCCACGAGCAGGTTCCGCTCCTCCGCGTTGAAGTCCCCGTCGCGGGTGTACAGCAGTCCGAGCGCGCCGACGGGCCGGCCCTGGGCGATCAGCGGCAGGTAGACCCCGCTGCGCACGGACAGCGGCTCGATGTAGGGCCACAGCAGCGGGTAGCGCCGCTGGAACTCCTCCCGCGAGGCGATGAAGACCGGCTGGAGGGTCCGTACGGCCTCGCTCATCGGGAACTCGGCGTCGATGCGGGTGTACTCGATCTCGGGCACGTACGAGCCCAGCTGCCCTTCCGCGACCAGGTGGATCCGGCCGCCGTCGACGATGCCGAGCATGACGCTGACGGCGCCGAGGTGGCCGAGGGCCTCGGGGTCCTTCAGGACGTCGGTGACGTCGTTGACGGTGCGGGCGTGGGCGAGGATCGCGGTGGTGCGCTCGACGACCCCGGTCATCCTGCGGCGGCCCTCGTCGCGCTCCCCCGCGGCCCCCGGCTCGCCGGGGTCCTGGGCGGCGTCGCGGAGGATCCCGATGATCCGGTACGGGCGGCCGTGCGGGTCCCGCAGGATGTGTCCCTGGACGTGGGTCCAGGCCGCCGCGCCGTCCTCGCGCAGGGTGCGGAAGTAGGCCCCGTAGTGGCTGCGGCCGTCCTTCAGCGCCTGTTCCACCCGGGTGTCCAGCCGTGCCCCGTCGCCGGGCACGACACGGCGGCGCAGCCCGGCGGGCGTCCCGTCGAACTGCTCGGGGCGCAGGTCGAGGACCTCGAGAGCGGTGGCGTCCAGGTACATGCGCCCGCTGTCGAGGTCCCAGTCGAAGGTGCCCATGCGGTTGAGCGCGAGGCTCAGGTCGGGCCGCGCCGGCCAGTCGACCTCCGGGGTCCGTCCCCGCTGGTCCATGCAGCCAGGGTCTCACTCTTCCCCCTGCGCGGCAGCGCTTCCGCGACGTCAGGACCGCTGCCCGCGCGGGACGCTGGTGCCGGCGGGCGCGGGCGGGCGGCAGGGGCGGGCGGCGGTTTGCCGGGCCCGACGCGCGAGCGGACAATTGGATCATCCCATCCGTCTGAGAACGGGGACTCCCCATGACAGACACGACACGCCTGCGGTGGCTGTACCGGGCATCGGTCGGGACCGGGATGACGTGCGGACTCGCGCTCGGCCTCGCCACTCCGTCCTCGGCGTCCTCCCTGCTCAGCCTGAAGCTGGACGCCCCGTACGTGACCGTCTCCTTCCGCGACACCGAAACCCAGGACGAGAGCAACACCCTCATCCTCCGACCGCAGGAGGGCGGCACGGAGACCCGGCAGGTGGCCCTGGCCGGCGAGGTGCCGGGGGTGAACAGGACGGTCGTCAAGCGGCTCAACGCCGGCATCAGCCCGGGTGTCGGCTACTGCGCGACGGTCAAGGTCGCGATCAGGGGCGGAGAGGGCCCCATCCCGTCCTTCGGCACGACCTACGAGACCCCCCAGGTCTGCTCGAAGCCCGCCGACTCCCCCGGCGCCGCGCCCGACCTGGCCATCGGTGCCATCACGGGCGAGGCCAATCCGCCCGTCGGCACCAACCGCAACTACTGGGTCAGCTACTCGAACTCCGGTGGCGAGGCCAAGGGCGCCGTCATCGAGGTCGTGGCCTCCGGTTCCCTCGCGCTGCGGCGCGCCCCGGAATCCGGGACCTTCAACGGCTTCACCTGCTCCGCGACCGGAACCACCGGCTTCCGCTGCACCGGCGGCACCCTCGCCAAGGGCGCCAAGAACCAGATCCCGCTGCTGGCCACGGTCACCCGGGCCGGCCCCGGAGCGGTCCACGCCACCATCTCCGTGCCGGGCGACGGCAACCCGACCGACAACGCGAGCACGGAAGGCGTCATCGCCGTACCGCGGTAGCGCTCGGCATGCGCCCGGACACCGGGCGGGACCCGGACGCTGGGGCCTGTCGTCAAACTTCCGTCGTCGCCCGGAGGGCGGCCCCGCGGCGTCTGGTGCGTGCTCTCGGCGTGCCGGGCGGCAGCCCTCGTACGGGACGTACTCGGGCTTCCGCCCGGTGCGGCGAGAGCGCGTGCCAGGCGTCGCGGGGCAGACGGAAGTTCGACGACAGGCCCTAGGAGGGAGGGGAAGCCCCGCCCGCCGCCGGCGGGGACGGGCCGGGCGAGGAGGCCGGGGGCGGGGGCGGCGGGCTGGACGCGGGGGTGTCCGGAGCGCCGCTCGTCCGGTCGTCCCGCAGGGCGGGCGGCGCCGAGGACGGCGAGCCGGTCGTGCCGTCGGGGCTCTCCGTCGCGGGCTCCGAGGTGGAGGGCGGCGGCGGGGTCAGGGACGGGCCGAGGGGCGACGGCTGGATGACGGCCGGCGGCGAGTCGGCGGGAGGGGAGACCGCGGGCGGGGAGACGGCGGGCGGGAAGACCGCCGGGGGCGGCGAGACCACCGGCGGGGAAACGACCGGCGGGGAGACGACGGGCGGGCCGACCGGCGGGGCGACGGGCTTGTCCGGCTCGGGGGCCGCGCCGCGGTCGCGTTCGAGCCAGCGGCGGTCGCGGTGGTCGTAGATGACGAACTTGTGCACGACCGTCACCGACGGCGCGACGACCACCACCTGGGCCGGCCGGTACGAGGCCCAGGGCTCTCCGAACCGCTTCGGATCGGCCTTCAGCGCCACCGGCGGGCCCAGCGGGTTCCCGCAGGCGCAGCGCACCCTCGGCATCCCCCGGTCGTCCACGAGCACGGCGGTCCCGGCCTGGAGCACGGCCTGGTAGGCGGTGGCCCGGCCGTCGCGGTAGCCGTGGTTGGTGACCCGGGTGTCGATCCGCAGCCGCACCGGGGTGAGCGAGCGCAGGTGGCCGGGAACGGCGGAGGGCCTGATGCCGAGGGCGGAGGCGAACGCCGCGTTCTTGGCGGGCTGCGCGGTCAGCACGGTGATCTGCTTCTCGACGTCACAGCTGGCGACGTCCTTGGTGCCGCCGTACAGCCCGGGCGCGGAGCCGCTGACGCTGCGGGTTCCCGAGGGGCCGGTGGGGGTGGCGGTACCGGGTGGCGGGCTCACGGGCGGCGGGGCCGCCTCCTCGGCCGCCGTGGACTCGGTGAACGGGTCCCGCCCGGCCGCGGCGGCCGGCTGGAGGAACACCTCGGCCCCGGCCTGCTGCCGGGTGCCGCCCCCGCCCCCGCCGGGCCGGGTCAGCACCACCACCAGGGTGACCACGGCGGCGAGCGCCACGGCCACCGTCGCCAGCCCGGGCACCGACCGCCACCAGGGCCCCCGGGGCGGTTCCCCGCCGGAGGGCGGGGCCGGTGGAGGCGGCGGGGGCGCGCCGCCCCCGCCGGAGAGCGGCCCGGAAGGCGGCCCGGTGGGCCGCCCGGGGGACGGCGGTGGGGGCGTCGAGGGCGGTGCGGGCGACCGCGGTGACGACTGCGACGGCGGAGGCGACGGCGGCCGGTCCGGCTGTGGCGGCCGCTCGCCGGAGGGTTGCGTGGTCACGGGCCCTTCTTCCCAGGCGGGCGGAGAACAGCGGAATCCGGGTGAACCGGGGTGTTTCCGGCACTCTTGCCGACCATTGTGTGCGCCGTCCAGGTGGTGCCCGCAAGCCGGGGATGCCACCGTTGCAGGGTGAGCCGTACCTCCGCGAGGACGTCCGCGAGCACCTCGGCGGCGGCCTGGCGGGACGCACTCGTCGCCGTCGTGGCGGGCTTCGCGGTGATGACCGCGGTGGCCGCCGCCGGTCTGGCCTGCGCGGGGGCGGGCGATCTGCCCGGCGGGGCGTTCCCCAGGGTGGTCGCGGCCGTCGTCGTGATGGCGGCCGGGGGTGTGGTCGAGGTCTCCGGTGACGCGGGGCTGCTGGCCGGTGCCGACGCGAGCCTGTCCGTACTCCCGCTCTCGGTCGGCCTGGCCGGGGCGCTCACCACCGGGTGGCTCTTCCTGCGCCCCCTGCGCCACCGCGCGGTGGCCGGACCGCGCGAACTCCTCGCCCGGGCCGCCCGGTCGGCGGCGCTGTGGCTGGTCCTGCTCGCCCTGTACGCGCTGCTCGCCCGTCAGACGTTCGGGCTGTCCACGGGCGACTCCCCGCTCGGGGAGCTCGGCGAACTCCTCGACTCCGCCCCGACGGTGGGCTTCCGGGCGGCACTCGGAGCCACCCTCCTGTTCGGACTGCTGTGGTTCCTGGGCCTGTTGCTGATCGCCCTGCTGGTCTCCCGCCGCGCACCGCTCCCGGCGGGGCTGCTCCGCTTCCACACGGCGGTGCGCCCGGCCGCGCACGCGACGGCCGTGCTGCTGCTGGCGTACGTGGTGCTCGGCGTCGGCGTCGGCCTGGTGGTGGCCGCCACCCAGGGGCACGCGGCCCGCACCCTGGCCGTGCTGCTGCTCGGCCTGCCGAACCTGGCCTGGCTCGCCCTGACCGTGGGCTTCGGCGGTGCCTGGCGGGGCGAGGCCGAGGGGCCCTTCGGCCTGCCGGTGCCGCAGCTGCTGGACCAGGTGCTGCGCGGCCCCGGCGGTTCCACCGTCGACGCGGCCTCCCTCGCGGAGCGGGACTCCCGGGCGTGGTGGCTGGTCGTGGTGGCCGCCGTCGCACTGCTCGGCACGGGCGTGCTGGCCGCCGTACGCTCCCCCGCACACGTCCGCCCGTGGCAGCACGCGCTGCACCTGGCGGTGGCGCTGGGGCTGGCGACCCTGACGGTCTGTCTGCTGGCCGGGGTGCGGGCCCGGTTCGGGCTGTCGCTGCTGGGGCTCGGCGACGTCGCGGGGCTGGGCGGCCGGGTCGAGCTCACCCCGTACCTGTGGCGGACGACCGGCCTCGCGCTGCTGTGGGGCGCGGTGGCGGGCTTCCTCGGCGCTCTCCTGGCCCGCCCCCTGCGCCACCCGGGCCGGGTCCCGGAGGACTGAGGCGTCAAGGAGCCGCCCAGGAGCCGCGGACGACCGGCGCGGTACGGCCTACCGCCCCCGGAACACCGGCAGCGCCCAGCGGGGCGGCGGAGGCGGCGGGCCCTCGTCCGGGGCCGGCCCACGGCCCCGGTGCGCCCCGGTCACGCCGGTCACGCCGGTCACGCCGGTCACCCCGGTCGCCCCTGCACCCGCACGGCGCAGCGCGCCGGTGAACTCCAGGCAGGTCCCCCACCTGTCCTCGGGTGCCTTCGCGAGCGCCCGGGCCAGCACCGCGTCCACCTCCGCCGGGAGTTCCGGGCGGAGTTCGCCGGGCGGGGGCGGCGGGTCGTACTGGTGGGCCCAGAGCAGGGCCATGTCGTCCTCCCGCCGGAAGGGCGGGCCGCCGGTGAGCATCTCGTGGACCACGCAGCCGAGGCTGTAGACGTCGCAGCGCCCGTCGACCGGTTTCCCGGCGATCTGCTCGGGCGCCACGTAGTCGAGCGTCCCGACGAACTGTCCGACGCTGGTGAACCCGGTGAGCGACAGGGACTTCTTCGTGAGGCCGAAGTCCGTCAGGTAGACGTGTTCGGGGTGCTCGCTGTCCGTGCCCTCCGCGACGAGGATGTTGCCGGGCTTCACGTCCCGGTGGACCAGGTCGTGGGTGTGGGCGGCGTCGAGGGCGGAGGCCACCTGGCCGGCGATCCGGGCGGCCGTCCCGACGGGCAGGGGGCCGGTGCGGTCCAGCAGGGCGCGCAGGTCGTGTCCGGCCACGTAGCGCATGGCGATGTAGAGGAGGCCGTCGGACTCGCCCGCCTCGAAGACGGGCACGATGTGCGGGTGGTCGATGGCCGCCGCCACCTTCGACTCGTGGGCGAAGCGCTGCCGGAAGGTGTCGTTGCGGGCGAGCTGGGGGGCCAGCAGTTTCAGGGCGACCGTCCGGTCCAGGCGCAGGTCGCGGGCGCGGTAGACGACGGCCATCCCGCCGCGCCCGATCTCGTCCTCGACGAGGTAGCCGGCGAACCGCCTGCCGGTCAGCTCGGAGGCCCGTCCGACGGGATCGCCGGTTCCGGCCATCAGGGGCCTCCCCCGCCGGGCGGGTCGGCGATGCGCGTGGGCTCGTGCGGTGTCTCCCGTACGCCGGCCCGTGCCGCGGCGTCCGTCTCGCCCGGCTGCGGCTGCGGTGCGGGCGGGGCGGCCGGTTCCGAGACGACGGCGTAGGTGGTCAGGCGGCTCCCGTCGGTGTAGAGCCACCGGCCCTCCGTCTCCTCGTACAGCCACACGGAGTCGCCGTCGATCACGATCCCGGCGCGCAGGTCCCGTACGGCCCGCCGGAAGCCGTCGGCACCGGCGGGGCCGAGGGCGAGCTCCCGCAGGGCCCGCCGGTAGCGGTCGAGGGCGTCGGCCGTGCGGGTCAGGAGGGGGGCGGGGTCCTCGGTGCGCGCGAGGGGGCGGCCGGCGGTCGGCGGCGGCTGGGGCACGGCGACGAGGAGCCGTCCGTCGACCCAGGCGGACCAGCCGTTGGCGCAGAGGATCTCCGCCCATTCGCCCTGCCGGGACAGCAGCCGGACGGGGAGGAAGGGGTCCAGGGCGGCGGTGGGCCGGGTGACGTCGGGCGCCTCCCAGGCCGGCAGGCCGTCCTGCGGGACCACGTGGGTGGGGCGGAAGCCCGCGGCGGGTTCCGGGGGGCCGCTCATCGCCGGGGCCTACTTCCGCATCACGGCGGGCTCGTGGCGCCGCAGCAGCCGCGCGACCAGCAGCGCGAAGAGCACGGACAGGGCGACGAGCATGCCTATGTCCAGCAGCCAGACCCCGGCGGAGTGGGCGAAGAGGGGGTCGTCGGTGAGGGGGCCGGGCACGATCCGGCCGAGGTCGACGGTCGCGGCCATGGCGCCGAGCGCCCAGCGGGAGGGCACCAGCCAGGCCAGCTGGCCGATGACGGGTACGCCGTCGAGCTGGAGCAGGGCCCCGCAGAAGACCACCTGCACGATGGCGAGGAGGACCAGCAGGGGCATGGTGACCTCCTCCTTCCTGACCAGGGCGGAGACCAGCAGGCCGAGCATCATCGCGGTGAAGGAGAGCAGGGCGACGGCCAGGGTGATCTCGGCGAGGCGGGGCAGGAGGACGCCGGTGGCGCCGGGCGGGCCGAGCCGCACTCCGTAGAGGCCGACGAGCGTCAGGACGACGGCCTGGGCGACGGTGATCGCGCCGAGGACGACCACCTTCGACATCAGGTAGGCGGCCCGGGAGAGTCCGACGGCGCGTTCGCGCCGGTAGATGCCCCTTTCCTTGACGAGTTCGCGGACGGCGTTGGCCGCTCCGGTCAGGACCCCGCCGACGCACAGGATGAGCAGGGCGTTGATCGCCGTCTCCTGGGTGAGGGCGCTGCCGGCCAGGGCGCGGGCCATGGCGCCCATCACGAACGGCAGCGCGATCATGATGGCGAGGAAGGTGCGGTCGGCGGAGAGCGCGGTGGCGTACCGGCGGACCAGGGTGGAGAGCTGGGCGCGGCCGCTCTGCGCCTTGGGCGGCGGGTCGGCGAAGCCGGCCGGTCCGGGCGGTCCGGGGTCCTGGGCGCGGGGGCGGCGGGCGGCGCCCGCCACGTAGGCGCGGTGCTGGGGGGAGGCCGCGTACTGGCCGGCCCAGTCGCGGTCGCGCTGGCTCTCGAAGGCCTCGAAGGCCTCGGGCCACTGGTCGAAGCCGAAGAAGCCGAGGGTCTCCCCCGGGGGTCCGTACCAGGCGACGCGGCCGCCGGGGGCGAGGACGAGGAGCCGGTCGCAGACGTCGAGGCTGAGGACGCTGTGGGTGACGACGATGACGGTGCGGCCGTCGTCGGCGAGGTCTCGGAGCATGTGCATGACCGAGCGGTCCATGCCGGGGTCGAGGCCGGAGGTGGGTTCGTCGAGGAAGAGCAGGGAGGGCTTGGTGAGCAGTTCGAGGGCGACGGAGACGCGTTTGCGCTGGCCTCCGGAGAGGCTGTGGATGGGCTGGTCGGCGCGTTGTCCGAGGCCGAGTTCGGCGATGACCTCGTCGACCCGGGCCAGCCGTTCGGCCTTGGCGGTGTCCTGGGGGAAGCGCAGTTCGGCGGCGTAGGCGAGGGCGCGGCGGACGGTGAGCTGGGCGTGCAGGATGTCGTCCTGCGGGACGAGTCCGATGCGGGAGCGCAGTTCGGCGTAGTCGCGGTAGAGGTCGCGGCCGTCGTAGAGGACGGTGCCGTGGTCGGCGGGGCGCAGTCCGGTGAGGGCGCCGAGGAGGGTGGACTTCCCGGCGCCGCTGGGGCCGACGACGGCGAGCAGGCATTTGCCGCCGACGGGGAAGGAGACGTGGTCCAGGAGGGTCTTGCGGCCGTGGTCGACGGCGACGGCGAGGTCCTGGACGTCGAGGGAGACCTCGCCGGTGTCGGTGTACTCCTGGAGCTGGTCGCCGACGAGGCAGAAGGCGGAGTGGCCGATGCCGATGATGTCGCCCTCGGTGACGGGGGCGACGTCGACGGGGGCGCCGTTGAGGTAGGTGCCGTTGTGGCTGCCGAGGTCGGCGATCTCGTACGTGCCGTCGGCGAGGGCGCGCAGTTCGGCGTGCCGGCGGGAGACGACGAGGTCGTCGATGACGAGGTCGTTGCCGGGGGCGCGGCCGATGCGGACGGCGGCCCGGGAGGGGAGCGGCCGGATGCTGGTGGGGCGGCGGAAGGTTCCGGTCAGGGCCGGGTCGGCGACCCGGGAGGGGCGTGAGGCGGCGGCGCGGGGAGGCGTACGGCTGGTGAGGAGGGCGCGCGGGCCGTCCTGTGCGCTGCCGAAGCGCAGTTCGCTGCCGGGGCCGACGGCCAGTTCGCGGACGCGGTGGCCGTCGGCCCAGGTGCCGTTGGTGCTGTCCTCGTCCCGGAGGGTCCAGTGGTCGCCGTCGGGGCGCAGGACGGCGTGGTGCCAGGAGACGCGGGCGTCGTCGAGGCAGATCTCGCAGAGGGGGTCCCGGCCGACGTGGTAGGTCCGGCCCGGGCTCATCTCGGTGGAGCCCATGGCGGTTTCCAGGACGAGTTCGGGCGCGGTCGCCGCACCGGGCCGCTGGACCATGGACAGATTTTCCCATGAACCGCCGCAACCGGCAGAAGGGCCATCGCCGCAGGTCAGGCGGGTCTTATGGGGAATGACAACGGTCCCCGTTGCAGCCTTTGCCGATCTCGTCTCGGTGCGCTTCACTTCACGCGTCGGAACCGAACAAACGGGGGAAGCCATGAGCCGGCACGACCACGACCACGATCACGCGGACGGGCACACCGGAGCCGTCGGCGCCGGGCACGGGCACGGGCACGGCGGGCACGACCACGGGCCCGGCGGGCACAGCCACGGCGTGGACCCGGACGCGGACCGTCGCTGGCTGGCGATCGCGCTCGCCCTGATCGGCGGGTTCATGGCGATCGAGGTGGTCGTCGGCGTGATGGCCCACTCGCTGGCGCTGATCTCCGACGCCGCGCACATGCTGACGGACGCCGTCTCGATCGTCCTCGCGCTGATCGCGATGCGGCTGGCCGCGCGCCCGGCGCGGGGCGGTTTCACGTACGGACTCAAGCGGGCGGAGATACTCTCCGCGCAGGCCAACGGGCTGACCCTGCTCCTGCTGGCGGTGTGGCTCGCGTACGAGGCGGTGCAGCGGCTGCTGGACCCGCCGCCCGTGGAGGGCGGGGTGGTGCTGGTGACGGCGCTGGCCGGGATCGTGGTGAACGTGGGCGCGGCCTGGTGCATCTCGCGGGCGAACCGGTCCTCGCTCGCCGTGGAGGGCGCCTACCAGCACATCCTGAACGACCTGTTCGCCTTCATCGGGACGGCGGTGTCCGGTCTGATCGTGCTCACGACCGGTTTCGTGCAGGCCGACGCGATCGCCACGCTCGTGGTGGTGGCGCTGATGGTCAAGGCGGGGTACGGGCTGGTCCGCGAGTCGGGACGGATCTTCCTGGAGGCGGCCCCGGCGCACGTGGACCCGGACGCGGTCGGCGACCGCCTGGTGGCCCACGGGCCGGTGACCGAGGTGCACGACCTGCACATCTGGACGATCACCTCGGGCCAGGCGGCCCTGTCGGCGCACGTGCTGGTGGCGCCGGAGGGCGACTGCCACGCCGTGCGCCGCGACCTGGAGCTGATGCTGGCGAAGGAGTACGGGATCACGCACACCACCCTCCAGGTGGACCACGTCCAGGAGGAGCTGCTGTCGGTCGGCCGGGCGGGCGAGGACCCGGACGGCACGGACCCGCACTGCGCGGACGCCCACGGTCCGGTGCACCGCGAGGGGCCGCACGCGCACTGACGGCCGCCGACGGCGCCCGCCGTGGGGCGGACCGGCACTGAAGGGGGCTCCGGCGGGGCATGTATGGCCCCCGTGACGGATGCGACGAGGTACAAGCGGAGCGCCGGCCTGCTGCTGTTCCGCCGGACCGGGGAGCGGCACGGGGTGGAGGTGCTGCTCGGCCACATGGGCGGTCCCCTGTGGGCGGGCCGGGACGCGGGGGGCTGGGCGATCCCGAAGGGCGAGTACGGGCCGGACGAGACGCCCCGGGACGCGGCCCGCCGGGAGTTCACCGAGGAGCTGGGGGTGCCGCCGCCGGAGGGGGAGTACCTGCCGCTGGGCGACGTACGGCTGACCAGCGGCAAGCTCGTGACCATCTGGGCGGTGGAGGCGGACCTCGACCCCGCGCTGACCGCGCCGGGCACCTTCACGATGGAGTGGCCCCCGCACTCCGGGGTGGAGCGTGAGTTCCCCGAGCTGGACCGGGTGGCCTGGTTCGCTCCCCCACTCGCGCGAAACAAGCTGATTGTCAGTCAAATTCCGTTCCTGGAGCGCCTATTGGTGCTATTGGCGGATTGACCTGACCTTTACTTGCCAACAAACCCCACCTGCGTGGACATTGCACATATGACGAACGTCGTGCTGGTGGGAACCCTGGACACCAAGGGTGTCGAGTACGGCTGGCTGCGCGAGAAGCTGCTGCGCGCCGGCGTCGAAGTGGTGCTGGTGGACACGGGGATCATGGGAGAACCCCGGGTGCCCGCGGACGTGCCGCGTGAAGCGGTGGCACGGGCCGCGGGCACGGAACTGTCGGAACTCCGCGCGGTCGCCGACCGGGGCGCGGCCGTGACGGCCATGGCCCGGGGCGCCGAGGCGGCCCTCTTACGCCTGCACGCCGAAGGCCGGCTGCACGGTGTGCTCGCGATCGGCGGGAGCGGCGGCACCTCGATCGCGACGCGGGCCATGCGGGCGCTGCCCCTGGGCGTGCCGAAGGTGATGGTCTCCTCGATGGCGTCCGGGGACGTGTCCCCGTACGTGGGCTCCGCGGACATCACCATGATGTACAGCGTGGTCGACATCGCCGGGATCAACAGCGTCTCGGCGCCGGTGCTGGCCAACGCCGCGGAGGCCGTGGCCGGGATGGCGAAGGCCTACGCGCGCGCCGCGCTGGACCGCAGCCGGCCGGCCCGCCTCGGCAGCGGATCGAGGCCGCTGGTGGCGGCGAGCATGGCCGGAGTGACCACGACCGGAGTCGACGCGGCCCGGGAGCGGCTGGAGGAGCTGGGGTACGAGGTCCTGGTCTTCCACGTCAGCGGCGCGGGCGGGCGCACCCTGGAGACGCTGGCCGGGCAGGGCGTCTTCGCGGGGGTGCTGGACCTGACGCTGAGCGAACTCGCCGACGACCTGTGCGGCGGCATCCTCACCGCCGGCCCCGACCGGCTGAGCGCGGCCGGGCGGGCCGGGATCCCACAGGTGGTGAGCCTGGGGGCGCTGGACATGGTGAAATTCGGGCCGCTGGAGACCCTGCCCGAACGGGCCCGCTACCGCCGGGTCCGCGTCCACAACCCATCGATCACGGTGGTCCGTACGACCGAGTCCGAGTGCGCGGAGCTCGGACGGCGGGTCGCCGCCAAGCTGCGCGCCGCAACCGGGCCGACGGCGGTGTGCGTGCCGCTGCGGGGGCTGTCCACACTGGGCGCGCCGGGCGGGCCGTACCACGACCCCGGGGCGGACCTGGCGCTGTTCTCGGCGCTGCGCGAGGGGCTGCGCGGCAGCGCCGCCCGGCTGTACGACTACGACACCCACATCAACGACCCGGCGTTCGGGACGGCGGCCGCCGACCGGCTGCACGCGATGATCGGGGCGGTGTCGGCGGCGGCCTGACCGGCATACGAGACGCGCGCCGGATTGGGAACCGGCCGTGGCGGAAAAGTGTCCCAGGTGGT
Organism: Streptomyces sp. NPDC043896; assembly: GCF_056435605.1. Lineage (NCBI taxonomy): Bacteria > Bacillati > Actinomycetota > Actinomycetes > Kitasatosporales > Streptomycetaceae > Streptomyces > Streptomyces sp. NPDC043896. Next base: position 60,375 of record NZ_JBWKEE010000002.1, on the reverse strand, counting down.
GGCCGGTCGGGGGACGACCGGCCGGCCGCCCCCGGGCGGCCGGTGACGCCACGGACGGGGGCGCGTGATGGGCGACGGCTGGACGGTACCCGGTTACACGGAGGTCCGTGAGCTCGGCGCGGGCGGCAGCGGCCGGGTCGTGCTCGCGCTGCACGACGCCACCGGCACGGCCGTCGCGGTGAAGTACCTCAGCGAGCGGCTGCGGGAGGACCCCGCCTTCGTCCGGGAGTTCCGGGCCGAGGCCCGGCTGCTGGGCGGGCTCGTGTCCCCGTACGTGGTGGGCCTGTACGAGTACGTCGAGGCCCCGGGCGGGGCGGCCATCGTGATGGAGCTGGTCGACGGGATCTCGCTGCGCGCCGTGCTGAGGGAGTCGGGGCGGGCGGACGCCGCGGCGGCGCTGGTGGTGCTGAAGGGCTCCCTGCTCGGGCTGGCCGCCGCCCACCGGGCGGGCGTCGTGCACCGCGACTACAAGCCGGAGAACGTCCTGGTCGCGCCCGACGGCTCCTCCAAACTGGTGGACTTCGGGATCGCCGCGGGCCGGGGCACCACCCCCGGGGTGGCGGGCACCCCCGCCTACATGGCCCCCGAGCAGTGGCAGGGCCAGCCGGCCTCGCCCACGGCCGACGTGTACGCGGCCACCGCGACCTTCTTCGAGTGCCTGACGGGCCGCAAGCCCTACGACGGGGCGAACTTCGCGGAGCTCGCCGTCCAGCACATCGAGGCCCCGGTGCCGGAGACGGAGGCGCCCGAGCCGGTGCGCCCGCTCATCCGCCGGGGCCTGGCCAAGCGGCCGGAGCAGCGCCCGGAGAACGCCGAGGCGTTCGTGGCGGAGCTGGAGGCGGTGGCGGTGGCCGCGTACGGACCCGGGTGGGAGGAGCGCGGGCAGCGCAAGCTCGCCGCACTGGCGGCGCTGCTGCCGCTGCTGTTCCCCTCGGCCGGCGCGGCGGCGGGCACCACGGCGGTGGCCACCACCTCGGTCGGCGGCGGCTCCGGCTGGGCCCCGGGGCGCGGCGGCTGGCTGGCGACGGGTCTGGCGCTGGTGCTGGGGGCGGTGCTGGTGCTCACGACGGACGCGGGCGCCGGCACCCCGCCGCCCTCGGCGCTCAGCGACTTCGCCACGACGAGCCCGGCCCCGCCGGGGACGGCGTCGCCCGCACCCGGGCCGTCCGCCTCCCCTTCGCCGTCGGCGAGCCCGTCGGCGTCCCCTTCCCCCAGCGCCCCGCCCTCCCCGACGCCGGCGCCCACGCACACGCCCACGCCTTCGCACCCGGGGAGCGCGAGCCCTTCGGCGAGCCCGACCCCGAAACCGACGGTGAGCCACACCCCGACGCCGACGCCCTCCCCCACGCTGCGGGTGGGCAAGGTCGGCGTCGTGCTCAAGCCGGGCGTCTACCGGGGCGAGGCGACCGTCTCGGTGGCGGCCCAGGGCAGCGGCCCGGTCACGGTCGTGCTGGAGTGGTTCCTCGGCGGCTCCCAGGGCGCCTACTCCCACCCCGACGGCACCGACACCGTCGTCGTCCAGGCGGGCTCCGCGGCCTCCGTGGTGCGGAGCCACGTCTTCAGCCGGGGCCACGGCTGCTACGGCGGGGTCCGGGTCACCACCAAGCCGGCCGCGGCGAGCGGTCCGGCCGCCGCCTCCGCACTGCTGTACCGCTGCCAGGACATGGAGCCCCCGCGATGAACGATCCGCGCGCCCCGCAGGACCCCGGGGACGACTACAGCGCCACCGTGCTCGGCAGCCACTGGTTCAGCGGTCCGCCGCCCCCGGCGGACGCCGCGCCCGACCGGGTCGAGGGTTCCGTGCTGCGGTTCGGGCCGGGTGTGACGGCGGCCATGGCCCCGCCCTTCCCCGTCCGTCCGGGCCCGGCCGGGCCGCGGCCGCCCGCGCGGCGCGGCGGGGGCTGGCGGCGGTACGTCCTGGCGGCCGTGGTGCTGGCGGCGGTGCTCGGGTACCTGGGCTGGCAGCGGTTCGGGCCGGCCGTCGAGGTGCGGGAGCTGTCGGTGGCCACCGACCCGCGGGGCCCCGGGTGCGACGCGGCCGCCGATGTGGTGGCCGTCGTACGCACCAACGGGCGCCCCGGGATCCTGCGCTACCGCTGGGTCCGCAGCGACGGCACCCGGTCGGAGGAGCTGACGGAGCGGGTGCCCGGCGGGCGCGAGGAGGCCACGCTGCACCTGATGTGGACCTTCCAGGGCAGGGGCAGCTACCCGGCGCGGGCCGAGCTCCAGCTGCTGGCGCCGGTGGAGCGGACGGCGGCGGCCGAGTTCACCTACCGGTGCCCCCGGTAGCGGGGAGCCGGATGACGGCACGGCCGGCGTCGAGGTCGACCCGGGAGTGCGGCGGCGCGCCGTCCTCCTCGTCGTCGCGCATGACGAGGGCGCTCTGCCGTTGCTTCAGCTCGTGCTGCTTGCCGGGTGAGAGGCCGGCGTGGAGCTGCTCGAAGCCGGTGGAGGAGATCTGGCCCTGGCGGCCGTTCCACCGCCAGGGCAGCAGTCCGGCGCGGCCGGCGCGCAGGAGCGCGAGGTCCGCGAAGGCCATCGCGGTGAGCAGCAGTGCCAGTCCCGGCAGGGTCATGAAGATGACGAAGGCCATGGCCGGACCGTAGCCCACCGGGCCCTCCGGCCCCAGGGGCAGGGACCGGAAGCAGTTCTTCCGGCCAGGGCGGGTGGGGCCTTCCGGCCGACGCGCCGCACCCGTCCGCGCTGGTTGACTCGAAGGCGTCGGCGAGGGCGTGCAGGACGCCCTCAGGCACCGCCTCGTGTCATGTTCCATCCGGAGATCCCGACCGGAACGTGGCCGTCCCCGCGGATGCCGTCCGTGCGGGAGGCCCGCGGCCGCTTTGGGGAGCGGCCGCGGGCCGTTTCGCGTTCCCGCCCCCCGCCGCAACCGGGGGACGGTGTCCGTGGGGAGCGCCCGGCGGGACGGCGCCGGGCGCTCCGGGTCCGGACGGCCTGCGTCCGGAAGATGCGGGCGACAGGCCCTAGAACCGCGCGTGTGCGGTGATGTCGGCCTGGAACTCGCCGGTCATCGCGGGGGTCACCGTCGGCCTGCACTGCGCCGCGGCCGCCAGGTAGTCCGCCGTGGTGGCACCCAGCTGCGCGGCGGACACTCCGCGCGCGCCCACCGCCTCCAGGTCGCGCTCGAAGGACACCTGCGCGGCGATCCGTGCGGCGTGCTCGATGTCGGCCGGGGTGAACAGCTCGGTCGCCGCCACCAGCGCCGCCACGTCCACGTCGGACCGTCCGGCCGTGTAGCGCGACCAGATCGCGGCGCGCGCCCCGGCGTCGGGCGTGCCGATGGGGATCAGGTAGTCGAAGCGGCCGGGGCGCAGGAACGCCGGGTCGAGGGAGCGGATGGAGTTGGTCGCGCAGACCAGCAGCCGTTCGTCGCCCTCCCGGAAGCCCGGGATCAGCTTCAGCAGCTCGTTCGTCACCCCGTGGATGCCGCCCGGCTGCGCCGGCTCGGTGCGCACGGGCGCGATCTCCTCGACCTCGTCGATGAAGACGAGGACCCGCTCCAGCTCGGCGATCCGGGCGAAGGCGTGGCGCAGCGCCGCGGCGAGGTTGCCCTCGTCGGCGAGGCGGGAGGGCAGCAGCTCCACGAAGGGCCAGCCCAGCCGGGAGGCGATGCCCCGGGCGAAGGTGGTCTTGCCGGTGCCGGGCGGCCCGAAGAGGGTGATCGCGCGTGGCGGCCGCACCCCGTGGGCGGCGGCCCGCTCCGGCTCGGCGAGCGGGAGCACCACGCGCCGTTCGATGAGCTCCTTCTCCTTCTCCATGCCGGCGACCTTGGTCCACAGGTCGTTGGGCAGGAAGCGGCCGCCGAGGTCGTCGAGGAGGCCGGCCGCCGGTCCGTGCAGCGGCTCGGTCTTCTCGAAGTAGGCGACGGCGGGCTGCCGGGTGTAGCCCGCGTTGAGCAGGCCCTCGCCGAGCAGGTCCTCCTCGGGCAGGACGTAGGCGATCCGGCCGACGCGGGCGGCGATCAGGCGCCGTTCCAGCTCGACGAGGAGGGCGCTGGCCAGTCCCCGGCCGCGCCAGCCGGAGGCGATCGCGATGCGCATCACCCAGGCACGCTCGCCGGTGACGCCGGCGAGGGCCGCCCCGATCGGCACGCCCTGGTGGACGGCGACGACGCAGGGCTGGCGGTCGGTCAGCGCGCTGATGCACTCGGCGAGCGAGAAGACGGACTCCTGGCCCAGTTCGGCCGTGGTGTCTATGAGATGGACCACCGCCGCGAGATCGCTCTCGCGGTAGTCGTGGATGAGCCAATTCACTCGGTACCGCCCCTCGTTCGTGCTCCTGCGGTGAGGCTAGGGGGGTGCGGGCCCGGCGTTCACGCACCGCGGTGCACAACACCCGGCCGGGAAGTCCGCCGCGGCGTCCATAGACTGGGATCTTCCGCCGAAGCCGCCCCGCGAGGACCCGAGCACCTTCATGACATCCGACATACCCGACGGCATACGCACCGGTACGCGGGACGGCGTGCCGGCCGGCCGGCGGCGGCACCTCGTGTGGCTGCTGCCGTTCCTGTGGACCCTCGGGTTCGGTCTGTGGGGGCTGTCCCGGCAGGACAGCGTGTGGCGGGACGAGGCGGCGACCTGGCAGGTGGCGGGGCGGCCGGCGGGCGACATCTGGGCGATGCTCGCCAACGTGGACGCCGTGCACGGGCTGTACTACCTGCTGATGCACGGCCTCTTCGAGCTGTTCGGGGCGAGTACGGCGACCCTGCGGCTGCCGTCCGTGCTGGCCGTGGCGGTGGCTGCGGCGTGCGTGGCGCTGACCGGTCGGCGGCTGGCGGGTCCCTGGGCCGGACTCGGGGGCGGGCTGGCGCTCGGGCTGCTGCCGGCGGTGCAGTTCTACCTCCAGGAGGGCCGGCCGTACGCGCTGGTCGCGGCCGGGGCCGGGCTCTCGACGCTGCTGCTGGTGTCACTGCTGGACGGCGGGCCCGGGTCGCGGGGGTGGCCGCGCTGGGCGGCGTACGGGTTCCTCGTGCTGCTGTGCGCGCTGCTGAACTGGCTCTCGCTGCTGTTGCTGCCCGCGCACGCGGTGACCCTGTGGTGGGTGCGGGCCGGGCGCGGGACGTGGCTGGGCTGGGCCGGGTCCGCGACGGCCGCGCTGGCGGGGGCCCTGCCGCTGGTCCTGTTCAGCCGGACCCAGTCCGAGCAGGTGTCGTGGATACCGCCGCTGACCTGGCACATGCTCATCGGGCCGGGGATCCTGCTGGCCGTCGGCGCCCTCGGGGCCCTCGCCGACCGGCCGGGGCGCGGCCGGCTCTCGGCGGCGGCGGTGGGGCTGCCGCTGCTGGCGGTGCCGCAGCTGGGCCTGATCGGGCTGTCGCTGGCGCAGCCGTTGTTCCTGGACCGGTACGTGCTGTTCAGCATGCTGGGTCTGGCCCTGCTGATCGGGGCCGCGCTCGCCGCCGCCGTACGGGCCTGCGCGCCCCGGCTGCCGAGGGCGTCGGCGCTGCTCGTGCCGGGGGTGGTCGGGATCGCGGTGGTGGCCCTGCTGCCGGTGGAGCTGGCCAAGCGGGCCCCGGCCAGCCGGGTCGACGACGTCCTGGCGGTCGCCGGTGAGGTGGCCCGGCTGAAGGGGCACGGGGACGCGGTGCTCTTCGTACCGGCCGCAAGGCGGGACACGGCCCTCGTGTCGCCGGGGGCCTTCGCGGGCCTGGCGGACGTGGCGCTGGCCGAGGACCCGGTGGCGTCGGCGACGCTGAAGGGCGAGGAGACCGAGGACACCGCGCTGCTGCGGGCTCGGCTGCTGGAGCGGCGCCGGGTGCTGCTGGTGACAGACGCGGCGCGGGTGGCGAAGCCGTCGGGGGCGCGCCGGGACCAGGTGAAGGCGGCGGTGCTGCGGGAGCACTTCACGGTGGTGGAGGACCGGCAGGTGCGCGGGCGCCGGGTGACGGTGTACGAACGCACGCGGTAGGGGGCCCCGGGGGCCGGCGCGGGCGCGGTGGCCGGGGGCCGGGACGCGATGCGGCCGGACGCGATGCGGCCGGGAGCGGGCCGGCGCGGGGGCCGGGGCGGGGATTCACAGCGGATTCACACGGAACACCGGGCTCCGGGCACAGTTTCGCCGGGGAGGCTCGGGTGCATGATCCCTCGCACCCTCCCCCGACCGTCCGGCCGCCGCCGGGGGGGAGGACCCCGACGCGGACATCGAGTTCGCGACGGTCGCCCCGGCCGACGGGGCGGAGACCGGGTCCGTGGAGGACGTGGCCGGCGGCTTCCCGGTGGCGGCCGCCGGGCAGCCGGGGGACGTGACGGTGACCGTCGTCGGCTACCCGAGCACCGAGGACGCCCCGCTGCGCTGCTCGAACGCGACGAGCCTGTACTCCGCCACGCAGCGCCGCATCGACTGCCCCGCCCTCGGCGGCGGCACCAGCGGCAGCCCCTGGCTGGCGGACGGCGCGCTGGCCGGGGTGCTGGGCGGCCACGAGGGCGGCGGCACGGTCCCGGAGGTCTCCTACAGCGCGGTCATGGGCGGCGGGGCACTGGAGCTCTACCGCGAGGCCGCGGGCTGGACGGTCCCGGGCGTCGGTGCCTCGAACCAGGTCGGTTCCTCCGTCAGGGAGCGCCGGATGCGGTCCAGCGCGAACGGCTCCAGCGGCGGCAGGGCGTCCGGTTCGAACCAGGCCACCTCCAGCAGTTCCCCGTCCGCGGACCGGGGCTCGCCGCCGGTGGCCCGGCAGCGGAAGGTGATGTCCTGGAACTGGCAGACGTCGCCGTTGGGGTAGGTGACGGGTTCGAGCATCTGGACGAGGACCACCCGCTCGGGGACGCACCGCACGGCCGTCTCCTCGTACACCTCGCGGACCGCCGTCTCGGCCGGCTGCTCCCCCGGCTCGGCGATCCCGCCGACGACGGACCACTTCCCGGTGTCGGCCCGGCGCCCGAGCAGCAGCCGGCCCCGGTCGTCGACGACGACGGCGGTGACGCCGGGCAGCAGGAGCAGCCGGTGGCCCGCGCCGCTCGCCCTGATCTCGCGGATGAACTCGGGTGTGGTCATGCCCCGACCCTAGGGCCTGCCCGTCGTCAGACTGCCGTCGTCGCCCGCGGGGCAGACGGGAGTCTGACGACGGGGCCTGGGGTGTCCGGGCCGCCGCCGTGCGGCGTCATGCGGCCCGGCGGGCGCGGACCCGGCGGGTCAGCACCGCGCCCAGTCCGCCGGCCGCGGCCAGGAGCAGCGCGTACTCGGGCAGCGGGCCCAGGCGGGTGGCCGGGGTCTGCCCGGAGCGCAGCGGGACCTCGGCGACGAGGGCGTCGGCGGTGAACAGCTCCGTCCGCTGCGTGACCTTCCCGTCGGGCTGGATGACGGCGCTGACCCCGCTGGTCACGGGGACGAGGACGGTCCGGCTGTGTTCGACGGCGCGGATCCGGTCCATGGCCAGCTGCTGGTAGGTCATCTGGGTCCGGCCGAAGGTGGCGTTGTTGCTGGGCACCGCGATGACCTGGGCGCCGGCCTGGACGGTGGAGCGGACGGCGTCGTCGAACGCGGCCTCGTAGCAGGTGACCATGCCGATCCCGCTGCCCGCCATGTCGAAGACGCCGGGCTCCTTGCCGGGGCCGAAGTCGCGGCGGACGCGGTCCACGTCGGAGCTGAAGAGCCGGACGAAGGAGCGCATCGGGATGCGCTCGCCGAAGGGCTGGATCTTGCGCTTGTCGTAGGTGTCGGTGGGGCCCTTGACGGGGTCCCACAGGATCATCGTGTTGCGCAGCGGTCCGGTCTCGGGGGCGAGTACGGAGCCGATCGCGACGGGCACGCCGATGGCCTTGACCGCGTTGTCGATGACGGCGTAGGCGTCGGGCTGGGTGTACGGGTCGATGTCGGAGGAGTTCTCCGGCCACAGGACGAAGTCCGGCTTGGGGACGCGGCCGGCCTTGACGTCCTCGGCGAGCTGGACGGTGCGCTTGGCGTGGTTGTCGAGGACCTGGCGGCGCTGGGCGTTGAAGTCGAATCCGGCGCGCGGCACGTTGCCCTGGATGACCGCGGCCACGGCGGTGCCGTCCTCGGCGGCGGCGGAGATGAGCGGGCGGGCCGCGAAGGCCGCGCCGACCGGCGCGGCGACGGCGAGCGCGGCCAGGGCGGCGGCGGAGCTCCGGGGGTGGCTGCGGACCGTGCGCAGGACCTCGTACAGGCCGAAGCCGCACAGGGCGACGCCGAAGGAGAGCAGCGGGGTGCCGCCGAGGGCGGCGAGCGGGGTGAGGACGCCGTCGGCCTGTCCGAAGGCGAGCTTGCCCCAGGAGAACCCGCCGAAGGGCGCGCGGGCCCGCAGGGCCTCGCCGGCGGTCCAGACGGCGGCGCCCCACAGGGGCCATGCGGGCAGCCGGCCGACGAGGGCGACGCCGAGGCAGGTGAGGCCGATGAGGAGGGCTTCGAGGGTGACGAGGGCGATCCAGGGGACCGGGCCGACGCCCTCGCTGGTCCAGACGAGGAGCGGCAGCAGGAAGCCGGTGCCGAAGAGGAACCCGAGGCCGAACCCGGCCCGGGCGCGGCGGCCGCGCAGGCAGCCGGCGAGCAGGGCGAGGGCGAAGGGGGCCAGCCACCACAGGGGGCGGGGCGGGAAGCTGAGGTAGAGCAGCACCCCGGCGAGGGCGGCCAGGGCGGCGCGCACCAGCCAGGCGGCCTTGTGCTCCCCCTGCCGGGGGGAGGCGGCGGCTTCGGACGGGGCGACCGCGGTGGCCGGTCCGGCGGGCTGCGAGGGCTCGCTCTCGGCGGCGCGGGTGACACTGCTGCTCATCTGGCGGAGTGTACGTCCCCTCGCGCCGGGGACCGGCAAGGAGCCGCCGCGGGTCAGCGGGCGAGGGTGCGCAGGTGGGCGCGGATGACCCGAACGGCGTTCTCCGCGTCGTCGACGGTGACCGTGAACAGCTTGCCGTCGCCGAGCCGCAGCTCCACGCCCTCGCCGCGCCGGACGATCACGGCGGTGCCCTTCTCGGGGCGCCAGCGGTAGCCCCAGCCGCCCCACTGCTGCGGGGTGATGCGGGGGCGGAACTCGGCGGAGGCCACCTCGGCGAGCCGGATCTTGCGGCGGGGCAGTCCGATGTGGCCGCAGCGCACTTCCAGGGCCTCCGAGTCGACGGTGACCGCCACGTACACGAAGGCGAGGGTGCCGTAGAGGATGAGCAGCCCGGCCGCGAGGCAGCCGACCACGGACATCAGCAGCGGGACGAACCCGCCGGTCCAGGAGTTGTCGACGGCCAGCTCGATCCCCAGCGCGAGACAGGCCGCACCGGCTGCGGCGAGCAGCCACTGCGCACGGTTGGAGGCCCGGCCCGTCCAGAGGGGACCCGGGGGGTGACCCGTCATGAGCAGCAGCGTACTCAGGTTCCGCATGTCCGCCACCGCCTCTGCGCCACACGGCGCATCGCGCTCCGAGGGCTGGCGCCTGCCCTCGCCCGGTCCGGGCAAACGCGTCCGGGAACGGCCGGTCTACGAGGGCAGGAGGCCGACCAGGGCGTCGCGCAGGGCGGGGCGGCGGGTGTTCACGAAGCGGTGCAGGGTCCGCGAGCCGAGGGCCACGCGCTGGGCGCTGCGGCGGCGCTCCGCGTCGTACGCGCGCAGGGCGGCGGGCAGGCCGCCGCGGCCGTGGGCGGCGACGGCGCGGGTGAGGGCCTCGGCGTCGAGGAGGGCGGTGCAGGCGCCCTGGCCGAGGTTGGGGGTCATGGCGTGCGCGGCGTCGCCGACGAGGGCGATCCGTCCGGCGGCGGTGAAGGAGGGCAGCGCCGGGTGGAGGTGGCGCATGTCGTACCGGATCCAGGTCGCGGGGTCGGTCTCGGCGAGCACCCGCGGTACCGGGTCGTGCCAGCCCTCGAAGGCGGCCCGCAGGCCCGCGGCGGTGGTGCCCTCGGGGACGGTGGCGTACCAGTTGGTGCGGCCCGGCTCGACGGGGGTCATCCCGAAGAACCGGCCCTCGCCCCAGGTCTCCCCGTACACCCCGGTCTCGAAGCCCGCGATGCCGATCCAGGCGACGGTGCCGAGGGCGCGCACCCGGCTGCGGGTGCCGAAGTGGGCGGTGCGGACGACGCTGTTGATGCCGTCGGCGCCGACGACGAGGTCGGCGTCGAGGCCGGCGGGGTCGAGGCCGGCGGGGTCGGCGAGGCGCCGTCCGTACTCGACGTCCGCGCCGCCGAGCCGGCCGAGTTCGGCGAGCAGCACGTCGATCAGGTGGGGCCGGGCGACGAGGAGTTCGGGGCGGCCCGCCTTGCGTTCGACGCGGTCCAGGGGGAGGGCGGCGAGCACCCCGCCGTCCGGGCGCCGGATGTGGGCCCGGCGGTACGGGACGGCCCGCGCCCGGAGGGCGTCGCCGAGGCCGAGCCGGTCCAGGGCGGACTGGGCGGTGGGATGGATGCCGAAGGCGGTGCCGTAGCGCTCCGGCGCGGTACGGCCCTCCAGGACGCGTACGGACCAGCCGGCGCGGCGGAGCCCGATCGCGGTGGCGAGCCCGCCGACGCCCGCGCCGACGACGACGGCCGTGCCGGGGGCGGCGGCGGCCCGCGCCCCTGCGGCGTCCGCGCCCGTGGCCGCGTCGGCGCGCGCCGTGCCGTTCGTGTCGTTACAGCCGTTCGTGTCGTTCCAGCCGTTCGTGTCGTTCCGGCCGTTCTCCATGGCGAACCCCTCGTTCCGTCGGACCAGCAGGGACGTGCGAACCGCACAGGACCACCACAACCGTGGTACCCCATCCGTGGTACCACGGTTGTGGTTATGCTGGCAAGGTGAATCAGGACCGGAGGGACCGGCTGCGCGACGCGGCCGTGGCGGTACTGGCCGGGGCGGGCGGGCGCGGGCTCACCCACCGGGCCGTGGACGCCGCCGCCGACGTGCCGCTGGGCACCGCCAAGAACTACTTCCCGAGCCGTGACGCGCTGCTGCGGGCCGCCGCCGAGCGCTGCCTGGAGCAGTACCGGGCCCTGGCCGCCGCCCTGGCGGCCGCCGGGCCGGGGCCGTCGGACCGGGCCGGGCTGGCCGCGCTGCTGGCGGGGCTGCTGCGGGACGTGGCCGGGCCGGGGCGGCCGCGCGTACTGGCCTACCTGGAGCTGCAGGCCGAGGCCGCCCGTCGGCCCTGGCTGGCCGGGCTCCTGGACCCGATCGCCGCCGGCGACTTCGCCGCGCACCGCGCCCTGCTGGCCGGAGCCGGCCTCCCGGCCGGACGGGAGCAGGTCCGCGCACTCACCCTCGCCCTGCACGGGACGCTCCTCCACCTCACCGCCGGCGCCCCCGGCACCCTGGCCTCGGCCGGGCTCGACGACCTCGACGGCTTCGCGCGCGGCCTGCTGGACGCCGTATGCCCGGCGACGCACCCCGGGGAGGCCGGGTGACCACCCGGCTCGACCGGGCCGTGGGAGCGGTGCTCGGCTCGGCCGCGGGCGACGCGCTGGGCGCCCCGTACGAGTTCGGGCCCGCGGGGCAACTGGGCGTACGCGGCGAGGAGATGGGCGGGGGCGGCGGCTGGGAGCCGGGCGAGGCGACGGACGACACCCAGATGGCCGTCCTCGTCGCGGAATCCCTGCTGGAGCACGGCGGCCTCGAACTCCCGGACGTCTTCGCCCGGTTCCGGCGGTGGGCCGCCGGGCAGCCCAAGGACATCGGGCTCCAGACGGAGGACGTGCTGACCAGCGGCCTGCCCTGGGACCGGGCGGCCGCCGCCCACTTCCAGGTCAACGCGCGGGCCGCGGGCAACGGTTCCCTGATGCGGGCCCCCGGCTCGGCGGTGTACTTCGCGCCCGGCGGGCGGGAGGCCACCATGGGCGCGGCCCGGCGGATCGCGGCCCTCACCCACGGGGACCGGGCCGCCTGGGAAGGCACCGCCCTGCTGCACGAGCTCGTACGGGTGGCCCTGGACGGCGGCGATCCACTGGCCGCGCTGCCGGAGGCGCTGGGCGCGGTGCACCCGGACCACCGCGACCGGTACGCCCGCGTGCTCGGCCCCGACTGGCACCCGGACCTGGCCACGGAGTTCAACGGGGCGGTGTGGCCCTGCCTGGGCTCGGCGGTGTGGGCCCTGCGCACGGCCGACGGGTTCGCCGGGGCGGTACGGGCCGCCGTGGACCTGGGCGGGGACACCGACACGGTGGCCGCCGTGACGGGCACGCTGGCCGGCGCGGTGTACGGGCAGGCCGCGATCCCCGAGCGGTGGACGGAGCCGCTGCACGTCCCCCTGCCCGGCTCCGGCGACCGCGTCCTGGACGCCGAGGCCCTGCGCACCCTGGCCCGGCGCCTCGCGGAGGCCGGCGAGGGGCTCCGCGAGGAGCCCGGCCAAGGACGTCGCACGGAGCCCCACCACAGCGCGACGCGAGGGCCGGCCGAGGCGTGACGCGGGGGCTGCCCGAGGCTGCCGCACGGGGGCCGGCCAAGGCAAGCGCGCGGAGCCCGGCCAAGGACGCTGCGCGGGGGTCGGCCGGAGCCTCCGCGTGGCAGCCGACCGAAACGGGCGCGCGCGGGGACCGGGACATGCGCCCGGGACATCACCGGGGCATGACGCGGCACCCGGCCGAAGCCCCCGCGTGGGAGTCGGCCCAGGCGTGACGTGGCGGCCGGACCGGGCCCGGGGCACCCCAGGGGTTGGGGTGCCCCGGACCGGTCGCGGCGGTCCGGGTCAGCCGCAGCCGCAGCCCCCGCAGCCGCCCCCACCTCCGTCGCCGCCGCCGCAGCTCACGCCGCCACCGCCGCAGCCCGTCGCGGTCGTGCCGGCGGTTCCGGTGGCCGTGGCCCGCTTGGCCTCCTTCTTCCGGTCGGCCTGCCTCCGCAGCCGCTCGTACTCCCGGCGGCGCGCCTCCTCCTGCTCCCGCCGCCCCCGGGTGGTCGCCCGGTAGGACACCCCGGCCGGGCTCCACGGTCCGAGCCCGTGCCGCCGGCGCGGCAGCAGGGGGACGCCCGTGACCTGGCAGGAGATGCCGTGGTCCTGGTGCACGGCGTACGCCAGGACCACCTCGGCCCCCTCGCGCGGCACCCCGTGGAGCAGCGCCTCGAAGGGTTCGGCGCGGGCGTCGACGTCGTGCAGCCCGTCCCGCGGCAGGCCCGCCGTCCCCGCGGCCAGCAGCCGGACCCCCGGCTGCGTGTCCCCCCGGCCCGGGCGGTAGCAGACCAGGGGCCGGGCGGTGGTGTCGTCGGCGTCCGGCAGCAGCCAGAAGTGCCCGGAGGGGGAGATCCGTACGCCGACCACCAGCACGGGCTGGTCGTCCGCGTACAGCCGTCGCGCGGCCAGGTCGGCGGTCCAGCCCCGGCCCAGCAGGGTGCCGCCGAGCACCAGCAGGACCAGCGCGACGCGCTGCTGGCCCACCGCGTCGTACGGCAGGGCGCCGGGGTTCGTCCCGATGTCCTCGACCAGGCCCTCCACGAGGACCCCGGCGGCGACGAGGCAGAGGAAGGCACCGGCCAGGATCCGCGTGTTGCCGCGCCGTTCCTGCCCGGAGGGGAGCCGGTCCGGCAGCGGGAAGCGGGCCGCCCCGGCGGCGGCGAGTGCCAGCCCCTCCTGCCGGCGCCGGGCCCGCAGCCGCAGCAGGGCGCCGGTCAGCGCGTACAGGGCGAGCAGGCCCACCAGGACGGCCGCGGGGCCGCCGTGCCCGGGCAGGGCCAAGGCGGCTTCGGTGACGAGCACGGCCGCGGCCCCCGCGGCCGCGCCCGGCAGGAACCGGTACCACAGGGGCAGGGCCACCAGCAGCACCGCCGCCGGATAGAACCGCCACGCCGTGCCCACCCGGTCGGCCGGTCCTCCGTCACGGAGGACCAGTACGAGTGAGACGGTCACCAGGACAGCGAGGAACCAACTCCCCGCACCAGGGGCGAAGATGACCGGGGTCCGGGCCTTGCGCCAGCGCCCGGACTCCTCAACGCCCCATGTCCGCACATCACTTGCCGGTATCACCCCGGCGGGAAGGTGCTTGGCATAGGCATCCACGGGCCCAGTATGCGAGCCCGGCCCGTCCGGTGAAACCGCCTTTCGCCGCCCGTCCTCTCAGCGCTGGTGGGCCTGCTCCCGGTCCGCGAGGAGCCGGCCTTCGGCGTAGCCCAGGGCGGCGTCCGACAGGACGGACGGCCGCCCGCTGTGCAGCACGGTCAGCCCGCCGGTGCGGGGCAGCTCCGGCGCCGGTTCGACGCCGATGCGGCGCAGCGCCTGTACGGCGACGGCCTCGGCGGAACCGTGGAACACGATCTCCGCTCCCCCGGTGCGGGCGGCGAGGGCGGCCCGGATGGTCTCCTCGACGAGCTCGTAGTGGGTGCAGCCGAGGACCACGTCCGTGACGTCGGCCGGGGTGAGCTCGGCGGCGGCCTCGACGGCGCGGACGACGGCGGCCTCGTCACAGCGGTCGACGGCGTCGGCGAGACCGGGGCAGGGCACCTCGGTGACGGGGACTCCGGCGGCGAAGTCGCGGATCAGCCCCCGCTGGTACGGGCTGCCGGTGGTGGCGGGGGTGGCCCAGATCGCCACCCGCCCGGCGGCGGCCGCGGCGGGCTTGATCGCCGGGACGGTGCCGACGACGGGGATCCCGGGCTCCAGATCGGCCCGCAGGGCGTTCAGGGAGTGCACGGAGGCGGTGTTGCAGGCCACGATCAGCGCGTCGGGGCCGTGCGCGGCCGCGGCCCGGGCGACGGCGCGGGCCCGCTCGGTGAGGTCGGCGGGCGTACGGGGCCCCCAGGGCATCCCGTCGGGGTCGGAGGACAGCAGCAGATCGGCGTCGGGCCGCAGCCGACGCGTCGCGGCGGCCGCAGCGAGGAGGCCGATTCCCGAGTCCATGAGCGCGATCTTCACCTGGTCACCTTAGTCGACCCGTCCACCCCACCCCGGCCCCGCCACCCCTCCCCACCCCGGACCAGCCCGGACCCCCGCCGACCCGGAAGCACCGCAGCCCCGCCCGGCCCCGGGACGCAGCCCCACCCGGGCCGGGGGGAACCGGACCGGGACCGGGGCCGAGGGCGGGGCCCCGGGGGGACCGTGCCGGGGCCCGGGGGGAACCGGACCGGGGGCTGGCGGCTGCGGGCCGGGCCCACCGGGGGGCCGGGGCCCGGAGGCGGGGGGCCCGGGGGCAGCCCGGCCGGGCCCCAGGGTCCGGGGCAGGGCCCCGGTTTCGGGAAGGGGCGGGGTGGGGGAAACAGCCCCGCAGCCCACCCCGCGCCGGGTCGGGAGCACCGCAGCGCAGCGGCGCCCAGGGGCCAGCCCTACCGGAGGCCGGGGGCCGGAGGCCGGGGCGCGGCCCTGCCGGGAGGACGGGACCCCCGCCGCCGGAGGCACCCGCGCTGCGACTCGCCCCGAAGACGGCGACACGCCCCCGCCCCGTCGGCGACACTGCCGCCATGGGCCTCCTCATCGCCGCCTGCGCCTCCCTCGCCGCCTGGCTCTGGCTGACCCTCGCCCACGGCATGTTCTGGCGTACCGACGTCCGTCTCCCGCCGCGCAGCGCCCCCGCCCGCTGGCCCGCCGTCGCCGTCATCGTCCCGGCCAGGGACGAGGCCGAGGTGCTGCCCCGCAGCCTGCCCTCCCTCCTCGCCCAGGACTACCCAGGCGAGGCCCGGATCGTCCTGGTCGACGACGGCAGCACCGACGGCACCGCCGCCCTCGCCCGCCGCCTGGCCGCCGAGCAGCCCGGGCTCCCGCTCGACGTGGTCGGCCCGGGCGACCCGCCGCCCGGCTGGACCGGCAAGCTCTGGGCGCTGCGTCACGGCATCGCGCATGCCCGGGGCCGCGCCGCCGGCCGGGGTCCCGAGTACCTGCTCCTGACCGACGCCGACATCGCGCACGAGCCCGACAGCCTGCGCGAGCTGGTCGCCGCCGCGACCACCGCCGGCCTGGACCTGGTCTCCCAGATGGCCCGGCTGCGCGTGGCCGGCTTCTGGGAGCGGCTCGTCGTCCCCGCGTTCGTGTACTTCTTCGCGCAGCTGTACCCGTTCCGCCGGATCAACCGTCCCGCGGCCCGGACCGCCGCCGCGGCCGGCGGCTGCGTGCTGCTGCGCACCGAGGCGGCCGTCCGTGCCGGGATCCCGGAATCGATCCGCCAGGCCGTGATCGACGACGTGTCGCTGGCCCGCGCCGTCCAGCGGTCCGGCGGGCGGATCTGGCTCGGGCTGGCGGAGCGGGTGGACAGCGTGCGCCCGTACCCCTTGCTCGGGGACCTGTGGCGGATGGTGTCGCGCAGCGCGTACGCCCAACTGCGCCACCGGCCCCTGCTGCTGGCGGGGACGGTGGCCGGGCTGGCGCTGGTGTACCTGGTCCCGCCGGTGGCGCTGTTCGCCGGGCTGGCGGGGTGGGCGGGCGGGGCCGCCACGGCGTGGGCGGGCGGACTCGCCTGGCTGCTGATGGCGGGGACCTACCTGCCGATGCTGCGCTACTACCGGCTGTCGGCCGCGCTGGCCCCGCTGCTGCCGTTCACGGCGCTGCTGTACCTCCTGATGACCGTCGATTCGGCCGTGCAGCACTACCGGGGGCGCGGCGCCGCCTGGAAGGGCCGTACCTATGCCCGCCCGAGCGACGCCTGAAACCCACCTGGACAGAAGCGGCAAAACCTCCGCCTGAGGGAACGTCATTCGAGGTCACGGCGTTGTGACAGCACGTCAGGCCGGGGTGGGCACAAGGGGCGACGAGTGAGCACGACTGACATCAAGACGGGGCGGAAGTGACGAATCGTGCACGTGAACGTCAAGTGAAAGCTGTGGCCCTGACCTGGGAATATGCAGGTCAGGGCGGTGTTGACGGCACCTGGCTATGGACCCCGTGAAGTCGTGGGCTTAACTTGTCTCCCATGACCTCCCCCCGCTCCACTTATGGCGGCGGTTACTACTCCGCGCCCTCCTTCCCGGACACCCCCATCTACGACTCCCTCGTCGCCGAACGCGGCACTCCGCAGATCGCCCCGATCCGCGTTCCGGCCGCCTACGAGGCCCCCAGTGCCGGTTACTCGAGCGGTGGATTCCTTCCGGCCCTCGCCTCGTCCATGCCCGCCCTGCCGCCCGCGGCACCGCAGCTGCCCGCGCCCTCGTACGGCTACGGCCATCCCCAGCAGGCCGCCCCGCAGCCGCAGCAGATGCCGGTTCCGCTTCAGCACGCGCCCGCCCCGTACATCCCGCAGCAGCAACAGTTCCCGGCCCGGACCGGGTACGTGCCGCAGCCCCAGCCGCAGCCGCAGCAGCCCCGCCCGGCCGCCATGGGCACCGGGTACGAAGCCATGCGTCCGGCGGCTCCGCGTCCGATGGCGCCCATGGCCCCGATGGCCCCCGTCGCCTCGGCGGCGGGCGTCCCCACGTACGAGGACCCGTACGGCCGCCAGTACCAGCAGCGCGCCTACTGACCGGAACGCCGGCGCTCCGCACACCGTGTCCCGTGCACACGGTTCCCGGGGGGCCGGCGGGGGCAGCTGTCACAATGCCCCCATGTCGAATTTGTACGTCCAGTCGCTCCACGTCCATCCCGTCAAGTCGGTAGCGGGGACCGCTCCCGGCGAGATCGTCGTGGAGCCCTGGGGACCCGCCGGCGACCGCCGCTGGGCCGTGGTCGACACCGCGGGCGCCGTGATCACCCAACGCCAGCAGGCGCGGCTGGCCTTGGCGTCGGCGCGGCCGCTGCCGGGCGGGCGGATCGAACTGTCGGGGCCCGGCATGCCCGCGCTCGTCGTGGAGGTGCCCGAACCCGGCCCGCTGGAGCCGGTCGTGCTGTTCGGCAAGAAGATCGAGACGGTGGTCGCGGCGACCGCGGCCGCCGAGTGGTTCACCGCCTACCTCGGGCAGCCCGCGCGGCTCGTGCACCTCGACGACCCGGCCGGCCGCCGCCCCGTCGATCCCGACTACGCGCTGCCCGGCGAGACCGTCAGCCTCGCGGACGCCTACCCGCTGCTGCTGGCCACCAGCGCCTCGCTGGACGCCCTCAACGCGCTGATCGCCCAGGGCGAGCACCCGGAGGAGGGCCCGCTGCCCATGAACCGCTTCCGGCCCAACCTGGTGGTCGGCGGGCCCGCCGCCGCCTGGGCCGAGGACGACTGGCGGCGCATCGCCATCGGCGACGCCGTCTTCCGCGGGGTCCGCGAGTGCGGCCGCTGCATCGTGACCACCACCGACCAGCGGACGTCGGAGCGTGGGCGGGAACCGCTGAAGACGCTGGCCCGGCACCGGCGCATCGGGAAGTCGCTGGCCTTCGGGCGCCAGCTGGTCCCGGTCGTCACGGGCACGGTGCGGGTGGGCGACGAGGTGCGCGTCCTGGAGTGACCGCGCCGTCCGCGCACAGACGTCCCGTCCGCGCACGGAGGTCCCGTCCACGCGCCGCTGACCACGGCAGGCAGACGGAATGACACCTTCGGGGGGCTTGCGGCATCCGCTGGAACCAACGGGCCGCGCGGGGCCGTTGGAGCATGCAAGACCGCATACACAAGACGAAGACAGGCATGGGGCAGGGGGAGCCGGACCGTGCGGACAGCAATGGGTGTATGGCGCTGGCGGCGCAATCCGCTGCGCCGGCCGACCGATCTCTTCGAAGCGTGGGTGGCGTTCGCCGCGCTGGTCTGCGTGCTGCTGGTGGCCCCGGCCGTCGGCTGGGTGGCGGGCCTCCAGGTGGACGGCACCTTGCAGCGGGCCGCGCGCGAGCAGCGGGACGAGCGGTACCTGGTCCCGGCGGTGGTGGTCCGGCCCGCGGCGGGCGCGCCCGCCGGGGCGGCCGCCGATCCGTCGGCGCAGCGTCAGGCGCCCGAGCGGACGCAGATCGTGGCCTCGTGGACCGCGCCCGACGGCAGCAGCCACCAGGGCACGGTCCCGGCGGCCGAGGAACCACCGCGCCCGGGCGACCGGTTCCGGATATGGACGGACATCCGGGGCCGGGTGGTGGGGCAGCCGCTCGATCCCGGCGCCGCGTCCTTCCACGCGGGCGCCGCCGGCCTGGCCGCCGCGCTGACCGCGGCCGCGCTGGCGGAGACGGTCCGCCGGCTGGTCGTACGAAGGCTCATGCATCGGCGGTACACAGGGCTGGACCGGGCGTGGGCGGCGGCGGGACCGGACTGGGGCCGGGCGGGCGCAGGCAGCTGACCTGGCCACTCACCGGCGCCACGCGCGCTACCGTGGAGCCGGAGGCCGCACCGGTCGCTCCAGTTGCTTTCAGTCGCTTCCGCCGGTCCGGCAGCGCGAACACCAGGGTGGGGGCACGACAGCACGATGGCACAGGGCACGGTCCAGGTGACGCACGGCGGGGCCTCGCGATGGCGGCGGCGTTCCGGTGAGTATCCGACGCTGACCGCCGCGCTCGCCGCGGCGGGCGACGGCGACGTGCTGTCGATCGCCCCCGGCACCTACCGG
This sequence comes from Streptomyces sp. NPDC043896, assembly GCF_056435605.1. Classification (NCBI taxonomy): domain Bacteria; kingdom Bacillati; phylum Actinomycetota; class Actinomycetes; order Kitasatosporales; family Streptomycetaceae; genus Streptomyces; species Streptomyces sp. NPDC043896. The sequence goes on along the minus strand of NZ_JBWKEE010000002.1, from coordinate 41,109 downwards.
GAGAACCTGGTCCTGCGCCATGCCGTCACCCTGCGCGGGCCCGAGGGAGCGGTGGCCGGGTCCGTGCGCATCGCCCCGCTCGACGGGATCGCGCTGACGGTGTGCGCCTCGGCCGTGGTCCAGGACCTGTACCTGGAGGGGGCCGACCGGGCGGCTCCGGCACTGCTCGTCGAGGAGGGCTCGCCCGAGCTCACCGACCTGCGCGTGCACACCCGTTCGTCGTCCGGCATCGAGGTGCGCGGCGGGGCCCGGCCCTTGGTGCGCAGGTGCACCGTGGAGAACCCGGCCGGGGTCGGGATCTCCGTCCTGGACGGTGGCGGCGGGGTGTTCGAGGAGTGCGAGGTGGTGGCCGCCGGGCAGGCCGGCGTCTCCGTGCGCGGCGGGCACCCGCGCCTGGAGCGCTGCCGGATCCACCACGCCGTCGGCGCGGGCATCGCGGTCACCGGCGAGGGCTCGGGCCTGGAGGCGCTGGGCTGCGAGGTGTACGAGGTCAAGGGCGCCGGCGTGCAGATCGCGGCGCGCGCCGCGGCCCGGCTCACCGACTGCGCGGTGCACCGTACGTCGGCCGACGGGGTCACCCTGGACACCGACGCGGTGCTCACGCTCGCCGGCTGCGACATCCACGACATCCCCGAGAACGCCGTCGACCTGCGGTCCCGTTCGGTGCTCACGCTCAGCCGCACCACGGTGCGCCGGTTCGGGCGCAACGGGCTGTCGGTGTGGGATCCGGGGACCCGGGTCGACGCCGACTCCTGCGAGATCCACGACAGCACGGGCGACTATCCGGCGGTGTGGGTGAGCGACGGGGCCACGGCCTCGCTGGCCGCCTGCCGTCTGCACGACGTGCCGGACGCGCTGTTCGTGCTGGACCGGGGTTCGCGTGTGGACGTGGTCGACAGCGACCTCTCACAGGTGCGCAACACCGCGGTCTCGGTGAGCGACGGGGCGAGCGCGCGGCTCGACGACTGCCGGATCAGGGAGGCGGGCACCGGGGCGTGGTTCCGCGACCACGGCAGCGGCGGGTCCCTCGCCGACTGCACGATCGACTCCGTGCAGACGGGTGTGATCGTCACCAAGGGCGCCGACCCCACCCTGGAGCGGTGCACGGTCACCTCCGCCGCCGAGGCCGGCTTCTACGTGTCGGCGGGCGGCCGGGGCACCTTCACGGCCTGCCGGGTGACGGGCAGTTCGGGCTTCGGCTTCCACGTGATCGACGGCTGCCGCGCCACCCTGGCGCGGTGTCACACGGAGCGCTGCGCGCGCGGGGGCTACGAGTTCGCGGAGGACGGGCCGCTGGCCGAGGACTGCACCGGCGACGAGAGCGGCACGGTCCGGCCGGCCCAGCCGGCGGGCACGGCCGGCGGACCCGCCGGGGCGCTCCCTGGGAGCGCGGGACCGCGTACGGCAACGGCGGAGCGGGGCACGGCGGTTCGGGCGGCGGACCGGGTGCCGGCCTCACGGCCCGCGGCCGGAGCGGAGCCCGCGGAAGCGGTCCCGGCGCACACGCACGCGTCGGCGGCGGCGCGGGGCTCGGGCGAGGTGCTGGGCCAGCTCGACGCGCTGGTGGGGCTGGACAGCGTCAAGCGCGAGGTGCGTGCCCTCACCGACATGATCGAGGTCGGGCGCAGGCGGCAGCAGGCGGGCCTGAAGGCGGCGTCGGTGCGCCGGCACCTGGTGTTCACGGGCTCCCCTGGCACGGGGAAGACGACGGTCGCCCGGCTGTACGGGGAGATCCTGGCCTCCCTGGGGGTGCTGGAGCGCGGGCACCTGGTCGAGGTGTCCCGCGTCGACCTGGTCGGCGAGCACATCGGCTCGACGGCGATCCGTACGCAGGAGGCCTTCGACCGGGCGCGGGGCGGGGTGCTGTTCATCGACGAGGCGTACGCGCTGGCCCCGGAGGACTCGGGCCGGGACTTCGGTCGCGAGGCGATCGACACGCTGGTGAAGCTGATGGAGGACCACCGGGACGCGGTGGTGGTGATCGTCGCCGGGTACACGGAGGAGATGGAGCGCTTCCTGACGGTCAACCCCGGGGTGGCGTCGCGGTTCTCCCGCACCATCACCTTCGGGGACTACGGGCCGCAGGAGCTGCTGCGGATCGTGGAGCAGCAGGCGGAGGAGCACGAGTACCGGCTCGGCGAGGGCACCGGGGAGGCGCTGCTGAAGTACTTCACGGAGCTTCCCAAGGGCCCGGCCTTCGGCAACGGCCGCACCGCGCGGCAGACCTTCGAGGCGATGGTGGAGCGGCACGCCGGCCGGGTGGCGCAGCTGGCCGACCCGGGTACGGACGAGCTCACCCTGCTGTTCCCGGAGGACCTGCCGGCGCTGCCGGCCGCGTGCTGATCCGCCGGCGGGTGGGGACATCCGACGGGGGTCCGGCTATGGTGCGCGCGGCGCACCCGCGCCGCCGTACGTCTCGCCCGCGCCGCACGCCTCACCCCAGGGGGTAACGCCATGGCCCGCCGACTCCGTCCCGTGGAGCTGGACTTCATAGCCGAGGCCCCGGCCCGCCTGGCCTTCACGGCCCGGGCCGCGGCCCCGCCCGGCGCCGTGTACAGGGCGCTCGCCGAGGAGGTCACGGCCTGGCCGTCCTGGTTCCGGGCGGTCACGCTGGCCCGGCCGACCCGGGGCGGGGCGGGCCGGGAGGTCCGGCTGATGGGCGGGGTCCGCTTCCAGGAGACGATCGTGGCCGCCGATCCCGGGCTGCGGTACGCGTACCGGGTCGACGAGACCAACGCGCCGGGCGTGAGCGCCCTGCTGGAGGAGTGGCTGCTGGCCCCGGACGCGGCCACCGCCGGGACCCTCGTCCGCTGGACCTTCGCGGCGGGCGGCCCGGCCCCCTTCCGCCTGGCGCTGGCCGCGGCCCGCCCGGGCCTCGGCCGGTCCTTCCGTACGGCGGTCCGCACCCTGGACACCCGGCTCGCGGCGCGCACCCCCTGAGCCGCCGGCAGCCGTGCGCACACCCCGGACGCGGGCGCCGGACGCGGACCCCGTGCGCAGGCGCCCGGACCCCGCCCCGGAACCGCGGGCTCCGGCCTGAGGGCTGCGGCCCGCGGCCTCAGGCCTGCGGCTCGCGCCAGTCGCCGGTCTCCAGCAGGGTCCGGATCGTCTTCGCGTACGGGGCGATGTCGAGGCCCTGGGCCGCGAGCCACTCGTCCGAGTAGTACTTGTCGAGGTAGCGGTCGCCCGGGTCGCAGAGCAGGGTCACGACGCTGCCCTTGCGGCCCTCCGCCACCATCTCGGAGACGATCTTCAGCGCGCTCCACAGGCCGGTGCCGGTGGAGCCGCCCGCCTTGCGCCCTATGGCCTGTTCGAGGGCGCGGCAGGCGGCGACGGACGCCGCGTCCGGCACCTTCATCATGCGGTCGATGGCACCCGGCACGAAGCTCGGCTCCATCCGGGGCCGGCCGATGCCCTCGATGCGCGAGCCGCAGTCGCTGCTCGCGTGCGGGTCGTTGTTCGTCCAGCCGTCGAAGAAGCAGGAGTTCTCCGGGTCCGGGACGCAGACGCGGGTGTCGTGCTGCATGTAGTGGACGTAGCGCGCGATGGTCGCGGAGGTGCCCCCGGTGCCGGCCGTCGCCACGATCCAGGCCGGCTCGGGGTACCGCTCCAGACGCAGCTGCTGGTACATCGACTCGGCGATGTTGTTGTTGCCGCGCCAGTCGGTGGCGCGCTCGGCGTAGGTGAACTGGTCCATGTAGTGGCCGCCGGTGCGGGCGGCGAGGTCGGCGGACTCCTCGTACATCTTCATCGAGTCGTCGACGAAGTGGCATTCGCCGCCGTGGAATTCGATGAGCCGGCACTTCTCCGGGCTGGTGGTCCTCGGCATCACGGCGATGAACGGCACACCGATGAGCTTCGCGAAGTACGCCTCGGAGACGGCGGTGGAGCCGCTGGAGGCCTCGATGACCGGGCGGCCGGGGCGGATCCAGCCGTTGCAGAGCGCGTACAGGAACAGCGAACGCGCGAGGCGGTGCTTCAGGGAGCCCGTGGGGTGCGTGGACTCGTCCTTCAGGTACAGGTCGATGCCCCACGCCTCGGGCAGCGGGAAGCGCAGCAGGTGCGTGTCGGCGGAGCGGTTGGCGTCCGCCTGGACCTTGCGCACGGCCTCCTTGAGCCAGGCTCGGTAGTCGGCGTCGCTGCGGTCGACGTCGACCGTCGTCGTCACCGCGGTTCCGGCCGTGTTCGAGGCCGGTGTACCGGTGGTACCGGTGGTGCTCATGCGCCTTGCTCCTTTGTCGGTTCCGTGGCCCCCTCCTTTCGCAATGTACCCCCCTCACCTGCGCAAATGATGACTTTGGGTTTCCATGCGGATCGCTTTCGGTCTCATCCTGCCGCGTTCGGTTGCAAGCGGCGCCACGGTGGGTGACCCTGGTGACTGCGTCACCGAGGGTGCAGCACCCGTAACAATGATGTCGGGGAGTCGCAGCCGTGATCAGTCATTCCCGCAGGCACTGCGTCGTCGAACTGCAGGCCCTGCCAGCGCGGATCGGTCAGGTCCGCAGAATCGTCTCCGCGCAACTGCGCCACTGGCAGCTCGACCCGCTCATAGACCGGGCTGCGCTCGGCGTGACGGAGCTGCTCAGCAACGTCCACCGCCATGCGCAGCCGGACAAGGTGTGCACGGTCGAGATCGAGCTCCGTCTCGGGCGCCTGACCGTATCCGTCCACGACAGCGATCCGCGGCTGCCCGTCCGGCGGGCGGCCGATGACCTGGAGACCTGCGGACGCGGCCTGGCGCTCGTCGAGGCGCTCAGCGAGGCCTGGGGCGCCCGCCACCGCCCGGACGGCACCGGCAAGGTGGTCTGGTTCTCGCTGCGGGTGGCCCCCGCGGCGGCACCGCCGCGCACGGTCCGAATCGGCGTGAAGAAGACCGTACGCGAGCCCGCGCACCCGGTGCTCGCCGCCGTCGACGCGCGGGCCGTCGCGACCGGCGTGCCGGCAGCGTCCCCGGTCGGCGCCAGGCCCGGCTGACTCCCCCGCGGGCACCCCGCCCCCGGACCCGCCCCGGCCCGGAACCCGGCGCCGGACGGTCCCCAGGCCGCGGCGCCGGACGGTCCCCAGGCCGCGGCGCCGGACGGTCCCTAGGCCGCGGCGCCCAGCGCCCCGAGCGGGTCGTCCAGTACGGGCTGCCACGCCAGCTCCGCCGCCCCGACCAGGCTGTTGTGGTCGAGGGTGCACGGCAGGATCGGCACGCCCCCGCTGCGGCCCCACAGGCTGCGGTCGGCGACGACCGCGCGCAGCCGCTCCGGGTCGGCGTACAGCAGCTCCCGGTGCAGTCCGCCGAGGATGATCCGGTCCGGGTTCAGGATGTTGACCAGGCCCGCCAGCCCCAGCCCGAGCCGGTCGATGAGCTCCTCGGCGGCGGCCCGGACCAACGGCTGCGCGTACTCGGAGCGCAGCAGCTCACGGGCCTGCGCCAGCAGCGACACCTCGGGCCCGGGCGTGCGGCCGGCCGCGGTGAGGAAGGCCAGCGGGTCGGCCTCCACGTCCAGGCAGCCCCGGCTGCCGCAGTGGCAGGCCCGCCCCTCCGGGTTGACGGTGAGGTGGCCGACCTCCAGGGCCAGGCCCGCGCTGCCGCTGTGCAGCCGGCCGTCCAGCACCAGCGCCCCGCCCACCCCCCGGTGCCCGGTGGCCACGCAGAGCAGGTGCTGGGCGCTGCGGCCCGCGCCGTGCCGGTGCTCGGCGAGCGCGGCGAGGTTGACGTCGTTGCCGGTCAGGGCCGGTCCGTCGATGCCGGCCGCCTTCACGCACTCGGCGAAGATGGCCCGTACCGGAGCGCCGGCCGGCCAGGCCAGGTGCAGGGGGTTGAGGGCGGTCCCGTCGGGCTCCGCGACCGCCGACGGCACCGCGAGGCCCGCGCCGACGCAGCGCCGCCCCGACTCCGCCAGCAGCCGCGCGCCCGCGTCGACGACCGCCCCGAGCACCTGCGCGGGGTCGGCGGAAACGGTGACCTTGCCGGGTGCGGTGGCCACGATGCGCCCGCCGAGGCCGACCAGCGCGGCCCTGAACCCGTCCGGGTGCACCTGCGCGGCCAGCGCCACGGGGCCGTTCTCGTCGACGGCGAGCCGGTGCGAGGGCCGGCCCTGGGTGCCGCCCGCGCCGCCCGGGCGGGAGTCGACGCTGATCAGGCCGAGCGCCTCCAGCTCCGCGGCGACGGCCCCGGCCGTGGCGCGGGTGACGCCGAGCTCCGCCGTCAGGACCGCCCGCGTCGGGGCCCGGCCGGTGTGGACGAGCTCCAGCGCCGGGCCGAGTGCGCCGCGCCCGCGCTCCAGCTTGGTCCTCGCGGACGCCGCCGACGCCGTGCTCGCGTCCCCCGCCCCCAGCGGGGCCCCGTTGCCGTTCATGGAGGGATCCTCGCATGATCGGGCCACACCTCCCGCTCCCGGCCAGGCCGTCTGGTGCTGTGGCCGGAACGGCTCACCGCGTCGCGGCGCCCGGCACGGCACTAGGCCCTGTCGTCAAACTTCCGTCTGCCCCGCCGGCGACGACGGCAGTTTGACGACAGGCCCTAGGGATCCAGGCCGCCGACCCGCAAGGTGATGTTGAGGCGCCCCTTCAGCCCCAGTCCCGCCGGGCCGGTGCCGGGCAGCACCTTCGGCACACCGTGGTAGGCGAGCCGGCTGGGGCCGCCGAAGACGAACAGGTCCCCGCTGCGCAGCTCGACGTCCCGGTACGGGCGGCCCCGGGAGTCGGTGTTGCCGAAGCGGAAGAGGCAGGAGTCGCCGAGGCTGAGCGAGACCACAGGGGCCCCCGACCGCTCCTCGGCGTCGCGGTGCATGCCCATGCGGGAATCGCCGTCGTAGAAGTTCACGAGGGCGATGTCGTACGCCTCCGCGCGCGGCGGGGGCGTCCCGTACGCGTCGGCGACGGCCCGCCGGCCCAGCTCCGCGAGCCAGCCGGGCATCGGCTTGACGGGCGCCCCGTCCCCGTCGACGGCGGTGCGCGCGTAGGCGTACGGGTACCAGTGCAGGCCCAGGCACACCTGCCGGGCGGTCATCGTCCCGCCGCCGGGGGTGCGCACGGTGCGCAGCCCGGCGGGCGGCAGGGCCCAGGCGCGGCAGGCGTCGAGCAGCTCCCGCTGGCGCCGGGGCCCGAGCCAGTCGGGCAGGTGCACGGCGCCGGGCGCGATCTCGGCCCGCTCGCGCGGGAAGAGTTCCCCGCGCGGGAAGAGTTCCCCGTCCACCCCTCCATTGTCGGGGAGCGGCTGGCAGACTCGCGGCATGAAGATCATCGAGTACGTGGAGACCCTGGCCCGGGAGGGCGGGCTGCTCGCCGATCAGGCCGAGCGCGCGGGTACGGACGCCCTGGTGCCCACCTGTCCGCAGTGGCGGGTCGCCGACCTGCTGCGGCACACCGGGGCGGTGCACCGCTGGGCGGCCGGTTACGTGCGGGACGGCCTGGTGGAGCGGGTGCCGTTCCCGGAGCCGCCGGAGCTGACGGGGGCCGAGCTGCTGGCCTGGTTCCGGGAGGGGCACTCCGACCTGGTCCGGACCCTGTCCGGGGCACCGGAGGAGGTGGTGTGCTTCACCTTCCTGCCGACGGCGCCGCCGTCGCCGCTGGCGTTCTGGGCGCGGCGGCAGGCCCACGAGACGGCCGTGCACCGTTTCGACGCCGAGTCCGCGCGGGGGATCGCCTTCTCGCCGGTTGCCCCGGAGTTCGCGGAGGACGGGGTGGACGAGCTGCTGACCGGCTTCCACGCCCGGCCGCGCAGCCGCGTGCGGACCGAGGAGCCCCGGGTGCTGCGGGTCCGGGCGGCGGACACGGGCGCGGTGTGGACGGTCCACCTGTCGAAGGAGCCGGCCCGTACGGTGCGGGGGGACACCGGTGAGGAGCCGGACTGCGAGGTGATCGGGGAGGCGTCCTGGCTGTACGCGGCCCTGTGGAACCGGGTGCCGCTGGCCGGTCCGGGCGTACGCGGGGACGCGTCGCTGGCGCGGTTGTGGCAGGAGACGTCGGGCATCTGAGTCCGGGAGGAGGGCCGCGCGCCGGGTGGGGGCGGGAGGGACCGGGGAAATCGGCGTGCGGAGCCGGAGGCGGGTTGGCAGGCTGGCGCCATGAGCTCCGCGTCCTCCCCCTCCTCCCCCTCCTCCCCGTCTTCTCCGTCCGCGTCGTCCTCGTCGTCGCCCGGCTCCTCCGCGGCCTCACCCGGATGGACCACCACCCCCGTGGAAGAGCGCTGGCTGCGCGGGGCCCTGGAGGTGGAGCGCACGGCGCTCGGGGTGCGGCCGCACCGGCTGCCGGCCCGGGCCCGCGCCCAGTGCGCCGACGGGCAGCTGGCCATGGCGGAGGCCCAGCCCTCCGGGGTGCGGCTGGTGTTCCGCACCCGGGCGACGGTCGTCGAACTGGACGCCGTGCGCACCAAGATGGCCTACCGTGGCGCCCCGCCGCGCCCCGACGGCCTGTACGACCTGCTCGTCGACGGCCGGCCGGCCGGACAGGGTTCGGTGACGGGCGGGCACGTCGTGACGGTCGACATGGCCACCGGGTCGGCCGAGACGGCCCCCGGCCCGGTCGGCACGGTCCGCTTCTCCGGGCTGCCCGGCCGGGTCAAGGACGTGGAGATCTGGCTCCCGCACAACGAGGTCACCGAGTTGGTCGCCCTGCGGACCGACGCCCCCGTCGAACCCGTCCCGGACCGGGGCCGCAGGGTATGGCTGCATCACGGCAGTTCGATCAGTCACGGTTCCAACGCGGCGAGCCCCGGCACGACCTGGCCGGCGCTGGCCGCCGCCCTCGGCGGGGTGGAGCTGGTCAACCTGGGCCTCAGCGGCAGCGCCCTGCTCGACCCGTTCACCGCCCGCGCCCTGCGGGACACCCCGGCCGACCTGATCAGCGTCAAGATCGGCATCAACCTGGTGAACCACGACGCGATGCGGCTGCGCGCCTTCGGCCCGGCCGTGCACGGCTTCCTCGACACGATCCGCGAGGGGCACCCCACCACTCCGCTGCTGGTCGTCTCACCGATCCTGTGCCCCCTCCACGAGGACACCCCGGGGCCCACCGCCGCCGACTTCTCCGAACTCGCCGACGGCAGCCTCCGGTTCAGGGCGACGGGAGACCCGGCGGAAGTGGCCGCGGGGAAGCTGACCCTCAGGGTCGTCCGGGAGGAGCTGGCCCGGATCGTGCGCGGCCGGGCCGCCGCCGACCCGAACCTCCACCACCTCGACGGCCTCGGCCTCTACGGCGAGGCCGACTTCGCCGAGGTCCCGCTCCCCGACGACCTCCACCCGGGCCCGGCCACCCACCGCCTCATCGGCGCCCGCTTCGCCGCCCACGCCTTCGCCCCGGACGGCCCGTTCGGCGCCGGCCTCCTGCCGTAGGCCTCGCGCCGCAGTCCTCGAACCCCGGGCCGCGAACCGCAGGCCGCGAACCGCGGGCGGGGAGCCGTGCGGTGGGCCGGTCATCCGTACGGGCCACCGCGCGTGCGGCGCACCGGCGACTCCGGGATCGTCGGGAGGGAGCGGGGACCCACCGGAGGAGGAGCCATGACGCAGCTGGCCCGGATCCCGCTGGCGGACGGCGGCACCCTGCTCGTCGAGGCTCCCGGCGCGGCGCAGGGGCCGGTCAAGGCGGGGCGCGTCGGCGATGCCGTCCACCAGCTGCCGCAGACCCTCCAGGACGCCCTGGGCTCGGTCACCCAGGCGGCGCGCGCCACGCTCGACCAGCTGCGCAAGGCGGGCCCGGACGGGATCACGTTCGAGTTCGGCATCGATCTCGCGGTCGAGGCCGGGGCCGTGATCACCAAGAGCACCGCCAACTGCCACCTGAGGGTGACCATGTCGTGGACGAAGGACGCTCCCGGTGGGGAGGACTGAGGGCCGGAGCGTCAGCCGGCCGGCTCCGCCCCTCCCAGCGTGGCCGCGTAGGCGGTCTGGGAGCGGTACTTCCAGGCGGGGGCCGTGTCCCAGGGGTTGGGCATCGCGGCGCTCGTCGCGTAGGCGTAGCCGGCGCCGCGGGTGAACGCGGTGCGCAGGGTGGTGCGCATGGCGGCGCTGTCCGGGACCTCGTGGACGAGGTGCCAGAACGCGGTGCCGCTCGGGTCGAGTTCGGCACCGTCGCGGTAGCCGCCCCCGGTGCCGAAGACGTTCCCCTGCCAGCCGCCCGTGGTGTACGCCGCGTACGTGTCCTCGTACGTGACGAAGACGTCGGCCGTGCGGTGGGACGGGTCGAGGTAGCAGTCGGCGATGGCGGTGCCGGGGTTGTTGACGACGAGTTCGTCCACGTCCGGGTCGGCGGCGTGCATGGTGTCCTGGACGTGGCGGCGCAGTGCGGCGTAGTGGTCTCGGGTGGCGTTGCCGGGGCCGCAGTCGCGGCTGACCACGTCGAAGAAGATGCCGTCGACGTGGAGCCGGGAGCCGCCGTCTTCGCCGCCGTCTTCGCCCCCGTCCTCGTCGCCCTCGTCGTCGCCCTCCTCGTCGTCCGACGGCTTGAGGTAGTTGTCGATGGAGGCCTTCACGGCCTCGATGTCCCGGTTGCCGTGGTCGGTGTGGACGTAGCCGAGGACCTTGGTCTTCTCGCCGGTGGCGGTGGTGCCGGCGCGCAGGGCGTCCGCGCGGGCGCGCCAGGGGCCGTCGAAGGGGGCGTCGCCGTTGCCGGGGTTGAGCACGACGACGGAGGCGGCGGGGCCGGTGGAGGTGAGGGCGGACAGCACCGGGTCGTCGGCCCAGACGTAGGCGGGGACGCCGATCTCCAGGCCGCGCACACCGGGTATCCGGGGAGTGGGCGTCACCGGTGACGCCGTCTGTCTCGCCGAGGCGGGTACCGCCGGCGCCGGGGCGGCCAGCAGGCCGACCAGGACGACGGCGTACAACGCCTTCAGTACGCGGGCGGGTGGCACGGCTGTTCCTCCGGCTGCGGCGGGGGCGGGGACCCGAGGAACACTAGACGCGCGGAAACCCGGCGACGGGCGAACCACCCGGATTGGTATGAGGAACAGACAAGCGACTTGTCACCGGGGCCGGGTCGCGCACCCGGCCGCCCAGCCGATGCGGCCGAAGCGGCCGAAGCGGCCTGCGGCTATACGGCCGGCAGTCCGACCGAGTGCGCCAGCTGCCCGGACGCGTGCGCGAAGAAGGCCTCGCGCTCCTCGACGACCCGGTTGAACTGGCCGAACAGCTCGAAGGAGACGAGGCCGACGAGCTGAGCGCAGGCCGCGACCAGGGCCGCCGTCACCTCCGGGGGCAGGCCCTCGGCGAAGTCCCCGGTCATCCGGGCGGCTTCGGGGCGCAGCGCGGCGGGCAGGGGCGGCAGGGCGAGGCCGCGGCCTTGGTAGGCGGTGCGCAGGATGCCGATGAGGACGTTGGCGACGCGGGAGGCGGGGCCGACCGTGTCGAGGGGGGCGGTGTAGCCGGGGACCGGCGAGCCGTAGACGAGGGCGTACTCGTGCGGGTGGGCCAGCGCCCAGGTGCGGACGGCCCCGCAGACCTCGGTCCAGCGGGCGCGGGGCGGGGCACCGGCGGCGAGGGCGGTGGCGTCGGCGGCTTCGGCGGCGGCGCCGAGGCTGTCGTAGGCGTCGATGATCAGCGCGGTGAGCAGTTCGTCACGGCTGGGGAAGTAGCGGTAGAGGGCGGAGGAGACCATGCCCAGCTCGCGGGCGACGGCCCGGAGGGAGAGTTTGGCGGCGCCCTCGGCGGCCAGCCTGCGGCGCGCCTCGTCCTTGATGGCGGCGGTGACCTCGATACGGGCCCGTTCCCTGGCTCCTCGCACGGTGCTCATGCGGAGCAGTGTGCCATGCCCCTGGAGCAGTGCACAAAGATCAGAGCAGCGCACACTTGCGAGAGCACTGCTCTTGTTTTGGTGCACCGATCCGTGCACACTGATCTCAAGCGAGAGCAGTGCTCTCGGAACGAGAACTTCTTCGACCCCGCCAGCGCCCGGAGGCCACCATGACCGCGTCCGCCCCGTACTACGCCCAGGCCGGCCGCTTCGCCGTCCGCTTCAACGCACTCTTCGGCAAGCTCGCCCGCCTCGGCATCAGCCTGGCCGGCACGGCCGAGCTGTCGGTGCGCGGCCGCACCTCCGGCACGATGCAGCGCATCCCCGTCAACCCGCACACCCACGAGGGCGTCCAGTACCTCGTCTCGGCCCGCGGCCACTCCCAGTGGGTCCGCAACATGCGCGCGGCGGGCGGCGGCGAGCTGCGCGTCGGCCGCAGGATCCGCACCTTCACCACGGAGGAGCTGACCGATCCGGCGCAGAAGGCGGCCGTGCTGCGCACCTACCTGGAGAAGTGGGGCTGGGAGGTCAACCGGTTCTTCCAGGGCGTCACCGCCAAGTCCACGGACGCCGAACTCAGGGCCGCCGCCGGCGACCACCCCGTCTTCCGCATCACGGTGTCCCGCTGAGCACGGCCGGCTCCCGAAGGCCGTCCGGCGGCCGGCGGCCGCAGTGGCCCCCGGATACGGCGGAGCGCCGGCACCGAGGGAAACCGGCGCTCCGCGGCGGGCTCTCAGCCCCGCGAGCCCGCCGCGGTCCCGCGAAGCCCCTACCCCCGGCGGCCGCGCGCCTGGCTGTCGTCCAGGAGGTGCAGTGCCCTGCGGGCCAGCGGGTGCGTACGGACCAGGTCGGGCAGGGTCGTCGAACCGCGCGTGATGCGGGCGAAGGCCGTCCAGGCCGGCCGCAGGCCCGTGAGCACCGCGTGCATCAGCCCCGGACGGGCCTCGAAGACGGTCAGCATCCGCTTGCCGACGGCCATTTCCACACCGAGGCCGGCCTTGACCGCGAAGGCGTAGTTCAGGGCCTGGCGCCGCGCGTCCACCGCGTCCTGCGCCTCGGAGATCTTCACGGCCCACTCCCCCGCGAGCCGCCCCGAGCGCAGCGCGAAGGAGATGCCCTCCCGGGTCCACGGCTCCAGGAGACCGGCCGCGTCACCGGCCACCAGCACCCGGCCGCGCGAGAGCGGGGAGTCGGGCTTGCGGCAGCGCGTCAGGTGTCCGGAGGAGACGGCCGGTTCGAAGCCGGCCAGGCCCAGCCGGGCGATGAAGTCGTCGAGGTACCGCTTGGTGGCCGCCCCGTCGCCCTTCGCCGAGATGACCCCGACGGTCAGCGTGTCGCCCTTGGGGAAGACCCAGCCGTAACTGCCGGGCAGCGGACCCCAGTCGATCAGGACGCGGCCCTTCCAGTCCTCGGCGACCGTCTCCGGTACCGGGATCTCCGCCTCCAGACCGAGGTCGACCTGGTCCGTCTCCACGCCGACGTGGGCGCCGATCCGGCTGGCGCTGCCGTCCGCGCCGACCACCGCCCGGGCCAGTACGGTCTCGCCGTCCGCGAGCACCACCGCGACCGTACGGCGGTCCGGTACGGCCGCGCCGTGCTGCTCGACCCGGGACACGGCCGTACCCGTGCGGATGGTCGCGCCGGCCTTCTCCGCCTCCGCGACCAGCGCCGCGTCGAACTCGGGCCGGTTGACGAGCCCGAACAGCATGTTCTTCGAACGCCGGGTCCGGGCCAGCTTGCCGTCCAGGGAGAAGGTGACCGCGTGGACGCGGTCCTGGAGCGGCAGGACGAAGCCCGGCGGGAGGGCGTCGCGCGAGGGGCCGATGATGCCGCCGCCGCAGGTCTTGTACCGGGGCAGCTCCGCCTTTTCCAGCAGCAGGACGCTGCGCCCGGCGGTGGCCGCCGCGTACGCCGCCGACGCTCCGGCCGGTCCGGCGCCGACCACGACGACGTCCCACACCTCCCCCGTGCCCCCGCCCGGCTCACCCGCCTCGCCGGGCTCCTCTTCGGCCGCCTCCGCGTCCGTCCCTCCGGCGGCCCCGGCCGGGACCGCCCCCACCGGGGCGCCCGCCACCGGGGCCGCCTCCCGCGCGGTCCCCTCGTCCGCCCCCTGACCGGCCTGCTCTGCGCTCGCGCCGTTCACGTCGTCGTCGCTGCTCACGATGTGGTGCTGCTCCTGATCCCCGGTTGGTCCGATGCCGTGGAAATCCTACGGCGAGCTGCCGCCTCGTCCCTCTGTGCGAGGATCGTGACAGTCTTTCGCCTTGCATTCGCCGTACCCCGGCACCCATAACAACGTCGCACCCACGAGGAGCGTGCCCATGTCCCAGAATCCGATCGCCGAGACCGTCGCCTCGCTCATGCCCCGCGCCAAGGCGGAGCTGACCGAGCTGGTGGCCTTCCAGTCGGTCGCGGACTGGGCCCAGTTCCCGCAGAGCGAGAGCCAGGCCGCCGCGAACTGGGTGGCCGACGCCCTGCGCGCCGAGGGCTTCCAGGACGTGGCGCTGCTCGACACCCCGGACGGCACCCAGTCCGTGTACGGCTTCCTGCCCGGTCCCGAGGGCGCCCCGACCGTTCTCCTGTACGCGCACTACGACGTGCAGCCGCCGCTGGACGACGCCGCCTGGATCTCCCCCGCCTTCGAGCTGACCGAGCGCGACGGCCGCTGGTACGGGCGCGGCGCCGCCGACTGCAAGGGCGGCTTCATCATGCACCTGCTCGCCCTGCGCGCCCTGAAGGCCAACGGCGGCGTGCCCGTCAGCGTCAAGGTGATCGTCGAGGGCTCGGAGGAGCAGGGCACCGGAGGACTCCAGCAGTACGCCGAGGCCAACCCCGGGCTGCTGGCCGCCGACACCATCGTCATCGGCGACGCGGGCAACTTCCGCCTCGGCCTGCCGACGGTGACGGCCACCCTGCGCGGGATGACCCTGATCAAGGTCAGGATCGACACCCTCGGCGGCAACCTGCACTCCGGCATGTTCGGCGGGGTCGCGCCGGACGCGCTCGCCGCGCTGATCCGCCTGCTGGACTCGCTGCGCTCGGAGGACGGTTCGACGACCGTGGACGGCCTGGCCTCGGACGCCGTCTGGGAGGGCCTCCAGTACCCGGAGGCGGACTTCCGCGCCGACGCGAAGGTGCTGGACGGCGTCGAGCTGATCGGCGAGGGCACCATCGCGGACCGGCTGTGGGCCCGTCCCGCCGTCACCGTGCTCGGCATCGACTGCCCGCCCGTCGTCGGCGCGACCCCCTCGGTGCACGCGAGTGCGGGCGCGCTGATCAGCCTGCGCGTGCCGCCGGGCGTGGACACCGCCGAGGCCATCAAGCTCCTCGAAGCGCACCTCGTGGCGCACACCCCGTGGAAGGCGAAGCTGGAGCTCGAGGTCGTGGGCCAGGGCCAGCCCTTCCAGGCGGACACGAGCAGCCCGGCGTACGCGTCGATGGCGGCGGCCCTGCGGGAGGCGTACGACGGCCAGGAGATGCAGATCAGCGGCATGGGCGGGTCGATCCCCCTGTGCAACACGCTGACCTCCCTCTACCCGCGGGCGGAGATGCTGCTCATCGGTCTGAGCGAGCCGGAGGCGCAGATCCACGCGGTGAACGAGAGCGTCTCCCCGGAGGAGCTGGAGCGGCTGTCGGTCGCCGAGGCCCTGTTCCTGGTGAACTACGCGGCGTCCAAGAGCGTCTGACACCGTCCGAGGCCGTCCGAGGCCTGCCGAGGCCGTCCGGCTCCGACGCGGCGGGGTTCCCGCGTACGCCCAGGGCGCAGTGCACCCTGGGCGTACTCCGCTCCCGGCGAAGTCGGGCGTCCGGGGCGGGTGAGGGCACTACGGTCGCGGTCATGGATCTCGTTGAAGTCATCCCGGACCGGCTCCACATGCCGCGCTTCGCCATCGGCCAGGCCTGCCTCTGGCAGGACGGTGAGGCGACTGGGAACTCCCGCTGTACGCACACGCCCTGACGGTCGTCCCGCAGGCCCCGCCGACCCGGGTCGACCGGGAGCTGGAGGCCGGTGAGGTGCCGGACTTCGGCGGCACTGGCGGCGGCGGTCTGAGCACGGCGGGACCCCGGTGCGCACGACCGGGGTCCGGGCCGCGTCACGGGGTGGGGCGGCCCGACTCCAGGTAGAGCGGGGCGCCGCGCTCGCGGGCGCGCAGGGCGCCGCGCAGCCGTGCGTGGCGCTGCGGCGGCAGGAGGTCCGCGGCCTCCGCCTCGGTGACGAAGCGCCAGGCGCGCAGTTCCGGGCCGGGGAGCCGCAGCCGCGCGATCTCCCGCTCCGTCAGGCGCCCCCCGTCGAACAGCAGGCGCAGCCCCCCGTACGCCGGGGACCGGGGCGGCTCCCAGTCCACCACCAGCAGTCCGGGGACCCGGTCCAGAGTGAGGCCCAGCTCCTCCGCGACCTCCCGTACGCCCGCCCGGGCCGGCGCCTCGCCCGGTTCGACCACGCCGCCCGGGAACTCCCAGCCCGGCTTGTACGTCGGATCCACCAGGAGGACCCGGTCCCGGTCGTCGAAGAGCAGCACCCCCGCCGCCACCGTCTCCCGCGTCGGTTCCGGGGTCTGCACGATGTCGCACACCGCCGCCGTGCCGGTGCTGACGGCGTCGGCGATCCGCTGCGCCGTCTCCCGTACCGTCAGGCGGCCGTTGTCGATGAGGTGCGCGTCGGCGGTGAGCCAGCCGAGGGCCTGCTGGTAGACGGGGATGTGGTCGTACGCCCACTGGCGGACCCGTACGTCCACCACCTCGGGCGCGCCCGGCTCCTGGCGAGTGGCGATGCGCTCGCGAAGGATCGTTTCCTCCGGGGCGAGCAGCACGTGCCGTACCGGGATCCGGCGCGCGGCGAGACCGCCGAAGATCTCGTCGCGATACTCCTGCCGCAGCAGCGTCATCGGCACCACCAGCACCCCGCCCAGCTCCGCCAGCATCGCCGCCGCCGTGTCCACGACGAGCCTCCGCCAGCTCGGCAGGTCCTGGTAGTCGTCGACCTCCGCGAGGCGTTTGGGCGGCAGGAGCCGGCGCAGCGCGTCTCCGATGAGCTCCGGGTCGTACAGGCTGCTGTCCGGAAGGAGTCCGGCCAGTTCGCGGGCCGTGCTGGTCTTCCCGGCACCGAACGTGCCGTTGATCCAGACAATCACGTCTACCCCTCTCCCTATGGCTCGCCTCCGAAGCCTCCCGGTGGCTTGCCCGCCCCACCCTGCCACGGAAACCCGCTCACCGGCCGAGTGCTTATGCTCGGGGGCGGGGCCGGGATCACAGCCGGGGTCGCGGCCCTTCCGAGCCGCCCGCCGTCCCAGGAGGTTTCCCCGCCGTGCCGCAGCCCCGCCACCCGTCCGAGCACCGCTACGGCAACCGGCCGACCATGAAGGACGTGGCGGCACGGGCGGGCGTCGGCCTGAAGACGGTCTCGCGGGTCGTCAACGGCGAGCCGGGCGTGACCCCCGACACCGAGCGGCGGGTGCGGGAGTCCATCGAGGCGCTCGGTTTCCGGCGCAACGACAGCGCCCGGGTGCTCCGCAAGGGCCGTACCGCCACCGTGGGCCTGGTCCTGGAGGACCTCGCCGACCCCTTCTACGGTCCGCTCAACCGGGCCGTGGAGGAGGTCGCCCGCACCCACGGCGCCCTGCTCATCAACGGCTCCAGCGCCGAGGACCCGGAGCGCGAGCGGGAGTTGGCGCTCGCGCTGTGCGCCCGCCGGGTGGACGGGCTGATCGTCATCCCCGCCGGGGACGACCACCGCTACCTGGAGCCCGAGATGAGGGCGGGCGTGGCCACCGTGTTCGTGGACCGTCCCGCGGGCGGGATCGAGGCGGACGTGGTGCTGTCGGACAGCTTCGGCGGTGCCCTGGACGGGGTGGCGCACCTGATCGCGGCCGGGCACCGGCGGATCGGGTTCATCGGCGACCACCCCCGCATCCACACCGCGACGGAACGCCTGCGCGGCTACCGCGAGGCGATGGCCCGGGCGGGCCTGCCGGTGTCCGAGAGCTGGGTCTCCCTCGGCTCCACCGCCCCGGAACGGGTGGCTGCGGCGGCCGGGGCCATGCTGGCCGGCCCGGAGGCGGTCACCGCGGTCTTCGCCGGCAACAACCGGGTCACCGTCACCGTCGTACGGGTCCTCGCGGCGCTGCCCCGGCCGGTGGCACTGGTCGGCTTCGACGACTTCGAGCTGGCCGACCTGCTGCGCCCCGGCGTCACGGTGGTCGCCCAGGACCCGGCCGCCCTGGGCCGGGTGGCCACCGACCGCCTCTTCCAGCGCCTGGCCGGCACCCCCCTCCCCCCGACCCGCATCGAACTCCCCACCCGTCTCGTCCCCCGTGGCTCGGGCGAACTCCCGCCGGTCACCGGATGACCGCCCGCAGCACGGGCACGGTCCCGCCGGTGGCGGCGAGCCCGGCGACCACGGCGAGCGGGACCGGCACCCCGCCGAGGTGACTCACCCCGCCGAGGTGACTCAGCCCGCCGGTGACGAGGCCGGCGAGCAGGGCGCCGAGGAGCACGCCGGCGGCGTGCAGGGTGAGCAGGGGCGGATCGGCGTCCGGCGCTTTGGTCACGGGGTGATTCCACCGCCGTCGGCACCCTTGCGCCGCCCCCACCGGACGAACCCGTACCGCTTCCGGACACCGCCCCCTCACGTGTGCGGTGATGGACAGCGTGCGCCGGCTCGTGCCGACGGCCCGGCTCCGGTGATCCGGGGCCGGGCCGTGCGGGGGGCCGGGGGTCAGGCGGTCGCCGTCAGGGTGGCCGAGCGGCGCGGGATGGCGAACGCGTCCAGTTCGGCCCGGGTCAGGCCGGTGAGGGCGGTGACCTCGTCGTTGCCGACGGCGCCGCAGTCGAGGCCGCGGACCAGGTAGCCGGCCAGGGCCTTGGCGGTGGCCGGCTCGTCCATGACGTCGCCCTCGATCTTGGCGACGTACGCCTTCAGGCGCGCGGCGGCGGCCTCCAGGCCCTCGCGGTAGAAGGTGAAGACGGCCGCGTAGCGGGTCGGGAGGTGCGCCGGGTGCATGTCCCAGCCCTGGTAGTAGGCGCGGGCCAGGGCGCGCCGGGTCAGGCCGTAGTGGAGCTTCCAGCCCTCGTGGACCTTCTCCGTGGAGCCGATCGGCAGCACGTTGGTGGAGCCGTCGGAGACGCGTACGCCGGTGCCGGCGGCGGCCACCTGCATGATCGCCTTCGCGTGGTCGGCGGCGGGGTGGTCGCTGGCCTGGTAGGCGGCGGAGACGCCGACGCAGGCGCTGTAGTCGAAGGTGCCGTAGTGCAGGCCGGTGGCGCGGCCCTTGGAGGCCTCGATCATCCGGGCGACGGTGGCGGTGCCGTCCGAGGCCAGGATCGACTGGCTGGTCTCGATCTGGATCTCGAAGCCGATGCGGCCCGGGCGCAGGCCGCGGGTGCTCTCGAAGGCCTCCAGCAGCTTGACGAAGGCGCTGACCTGCTCCGCGTAGGTGACCTTCGGCAGGGTGAGGACGAGGCCCTCGGGCAGGCCGCCGTGCTCCAGCAGGCCGGAGAGGAAGATGTCCGTGGTGCGGATGCCGCGGTCGCGGACGTTGGACTCCATGCACTTCATGCGGATGCCCATGTACGGGGCGTTGGTGCCGTTGGAGAAGGCCTCCGAGACGAGGCGGGCGGCGCGGGCCGCGGCCTGGTCCTCTTCCTCGTCGGAGCGGACGCCGAAGCCGTCCTCGAAGTCGACGCGGAGGTCCTCGATGGGCTCGGAGGCGAGCTTGGCGCGGACGCGGTCGTAGACGGGTACGGCCAGTTCGTCGGAGATGCCGAGTACCTTGGCGAAGGTGGCGGCGTCCGGGGCGTGCTCGTCCATGGCCGCGAGGGCCTGGTCGCCCCAGGAGCGGATGGTGCCGGCGGCGAAGACGTCACCGGGTACGTAGACGGTGTGGATGGGCTGACGGGTGCCGGGGTCGCCCGGGTAGTGGCGCGCGAGTTCCGCGTCCACCGGCGCCAGGGAGGCGCTGATGCCCTCGCTGACCGCGCCTGCGAGGCTCGTCGCCACCTTCTCCTGCTGACCCATCGTGCACTCTCCTCTTTTCCGCTTCACGGAAGCTTAGATCCGCATAGCAGAATTTAGTCACGGGGTTCCGCTCCGTCAATGGTCCCTCCGCCGCCTGGGACAAACGACTCGGGGCCGTGCGGTGACAATCACCACACGGCCCCGTAGGCCCAAGACGCGCAGGTCAGGGACCAGGCGCGGGTTTTCAGCCCTTGCGGGCCTTGATCTCGCCCGTCAGCTGCGGGACGACCTCGAAGAGGTCGCCGACCACGCCGTAGTCGACCAGCTCGAAGATCGGGGCCTCGGCGTCCTTGTTGATGGCCACGATGGTCTTCGAGGTCTGCATGCCGGCCCGGTGCTGGATCGCGCCCGAGATGCCGGAGGCGATGTACAGCTGCGGGGAGACCGACTTGCCGGTCTGGCCGACCTGGTTGGAGTGCGGGTACCAGCCGGCGTCGACGGCGGCGCGGGAGGCGCCGACCGCCGCACCGAGGGAGTCCGCGAGGTCCTCGATGATCGCGAAGTTGTCGGCACCGTTGACGCCGCGGCCGCCGGAAACGACGATCGCGGCCTCGGTCAGCTCCGGACGGCCGGTCGACTCGCGCGGGGTGCGGGAGACGACCTTGGTGCCGGTGGCCAGGGCGCCGAAGGTGACGGCGAGCGCCTCGACGGCACCGGCGGCCGGGGCGGCCTCGACCGGGGCCGAGTTCGGCTTGACGGTGATGACCGGGGTGCCCTTGGACACGCGGGACTTGGTGGTGAACGACGCGGCGAAGGCGGACTGCGTCGCGACCGGACCCTCGTCACCGGCCTCCAGGTCGATGGCGTCGGTGATGATGCCGGAGCCGATGCGCACGGCGAGGCGCGCGGCGATCTCCTTGCCCTCGGCGGAGGACGGGACGAGCACGGCGGCCGGGGACACGGCGTCGTACGCGGCCTGCAGCGCGTCCACCTTCGGTACGACGAGGTACTCGGCGAACTCGGGGGCGTCGGCGGTGAGGACCTTGACGGCACCGTGCTCGGCGAGCACGGCGGCGGTGGCCTCGGCACCGGCGCCCAGGGCGACGGCGACGGGCTCGCCGACGCGGCGGGCCAGCGTCAGCAGCTCAAGGGTGGGCTTGCGGACGGCACCGTCCACGTGGTCGACGTAGACGAGAACTTCAGCCATGGGACTGCTCTCCTGCTATTGCGAAGTGTCTGGGGGCTTGAGGGGGGTGACCGAAGTCCTTAGATGAACTTCTGGCCGGCCAGGAACTCGGCCAGCTGCTTGCCGCCCTCGCCCTCGTCCTTGACGATCGTGCCGGCGGTGCGGGCCGGACGCTGCGCCGCGGAGTCGACCGTGGTGTAGGCGCCCTCGAGGCCGACCTCCTCGGCCTCCAGGTCCAGGTCGGACAGGTCCCAGGACTCCACCGGCTTCTTCTTGGCGGCCATGATGCCCTTGAAGGACGGGTAGCGGGCCTCGCCCGACTGGTCCGTCACCGAGACGACGGCCGGGAGGGAGGCCTCCAGCTGCTCGCTCGCGGAGTCGCCGTCGCGGCGGCCCTTGACGGTGCCGTCCTCGACCTTGACCTCGGAGAGCAGGGTGACCTGCGGGACGCCCAGGCGCTCGGCCAGGATCGCCGGGAGGACACCCATGGTGCCGTCGGTCGACGCCATACCGGTGATGACCAGGTCGTAGCCGGCCTTCTCGATGGCCTTGGCGAGGACCAGCGAGGTACCGATGACGTCGGTGCCGTGCAGGTCGTCGTCCTCGACGTGGACGGCCTTGTCGGCGCCCATCGACAGCGCCTTGCGCAGCGCGTCCTTGGCGTCCTCGGGGCCCACCGTCAGAACGGTGATCTCGGCGTCGTCCGCCTCGTCGGCGATCTGCAGCGCCTGCTCGACGGCGTACTCGTCGAGCTCCGACAGCAGACCGTCGACGTCGTCGCGGTCGACGGTCAGGTCATCGGCGAAGTGCCGGTCACCGGTGGCGTCGGGCACGTACTTCACACAGACAACGATCCTCAGGCTCACGCCGGCTCTCCTACCGCATCGTCTTTTTTCTGATACCGCCTTGTGCAGGCAGCATAGGCGCCTTGCCGGGCGGGTCCCGATCGGGGCGGCCCGCGCTCCGAAAGGAATGTTACTCGTCAGTACACAGTGGGTCTTCCCCGGTTGCAAGGCCACTGAACTGTGATCTGTCCAACGCCGCCCGAACCCACCCCAGCAGGGACGATTCAGTCCCGCAACGCGTTGAAGCGCCCCTGGTGGTACAGCAGGGGGCGCCCCTCCCCCGCCGGGTCCCCCGCCACCGCCTCCGCGATCACCACGCGGTGCGCACCGGCCGGCACCCGCGCCACGACCCGGCACACCATCCACGCCAGTACGCCGCCCAGCAACGGCACGCCGTGCGGGCCCGGGGCCCATTCGGTGTCCGGCCCGAAGCGGTCGGCGCCGCTGCGCGCGAAGAGGCCGGCCAGCTCCCGCTGGTGCTCCCCGAGTATGTGGACGCCGAGGTGCTCGCTGTCACGGACGGCGGGCCAGCTGGAGGCGCCGGTGCCGATGGTGAACGAGAGCAGCGGCGGGTCCGCGGACACCGAGTTGAGCGAGGTCGCGGTGAAGCCGGCGGGCCGGCCCCCGCTCTCCGCGGTGATCACAGCGACGCCGGCGGCGTGCCGCCGGAAGACCGAGCGGAGCAGCTCGGGGGAGCCGGGCAGGGGCTCACCGGCGGAGCCGAGGAACGCGGGCGGGGCCGTCGGGGCCGTCATCGGAAGTCGCTTCCTTCTGCCGCGGGGATCGCGGGCGCTGTGGGGGATCGGGAGCCGGGGCCCTGACCGGGGCCGTCAGCGATGCCGACAGCGCGCGCTCGCATGGCGGACGAGGTCCACGTGGAGCCGCGCGTAAAGCAGGAGTTCATACCGCATGCCGCCAGCCTGGCGATCTCACGCGCACGCAGTCAAGCCGCAGCGGACAGATGTCAGGCGCGTCACGCTGCGTGCGGGCGCGCGTACCGGCGCGCCGGGCCCGGCGGCCGTCCCCGCGCGGGGCGCCCTCACGCCACCGCCGCGCCCAGGGCGGCGATCACGTCCGCCTTGCGCGGCATCCCGGCCGCGCGCCGGACGATCCGCCCGGCCGCGTCCAGGACGAACACCGTGGGGGTCTTCTCGATGCCGAGTGCGCGCACGAGTTCGAGGTTGCGCTCGGCGTCGATTTCGATGTGCGCGACCCCGTCCACCATTTCGGCGACTTCCGAGAGGATCCTGCGCGTGGCCCGGCAGGGCTGGCAGAAGGCGCTGGAGAACTGCACCAGGCTGGCCCTCTCCCCCGGCTCCCGGCCCAGTTCGGCGGCACCGAGGGGCCCCTGTCCGTCCGCCCGCCGCGTTCCTTCTGCGTGCCCGCGCACACCTGCTCCCGTCCGCCCTGATCGCATGTACGTACCCTGGTCCGAGCACCCGTCCGGCGCGCGGCATTCCCCGCGTGACGAGAATCTCCCCCGGCTCGGGCGTCTGGGCTGGCCAGCGGGCCGCGTTTGGGGCACGATCCCCATGGCCGCGTACCTACGCTGCCGTAACTTCCGGCCGGGAGAACCTCCCCAGGCAGAAAGCGGGGTCTCCCCCTCATGGCTGAGCTCGTATACCCCCCGGTGATCGGTGCCGCGCACACCCTGTTCCGCGCGCTGGACATCCGGATCGACATGAAGGGCACCGAGAACATCCCGCGCAAGGGCGGGGCGGTCCTGGTGTCGAACCACATCGGCTACCTCGACTTCATCTTCGCGGGCCTGACGGCCCGGCCGCAGAAGCGCCTGGTCCGCTTCATGGCCAAGGAGTCGGTGTTCCGGCACAAGGTCTCCGGCCCGCTGATGCGCGCGATGAAGCACATCCCGGTGGACCGGCAGCAGGGCGAGACGGCCTACCAGCACGCCCTGGACTCGCTGCGTTCCGGCGAGATCATCGGAGTGTTCCCCGAGGCGACGATCTCCCAGTCGTTCACCCTCAAGAGCTTCAAGTCGGGTGCGGCGCGGATGGCTCAGGAGGCGGGGGTCCCGCTGATCCCCGTGGCCCTGTGGGGCACGCAGCGGCTGTGGACCAAGGGCCGCTCGAAGAACCTCAAGCGCAGCCACATCCCGGTGACCATGCGCGTCGGCGAGCCGATCGAGGCGCCGAAGGACCAGTTCGCGGGCGCGATCACCCGCCGCCTGCGCGAGCGCGTGCAGGAGCTGCTGGACGCGGCGCAGAGCGCCTACCCGGCCAAGCCGCAGGGCGCCGAGGACTCCTGGTGGCTCCCGGCCCACCTGGGCGGCACCGCCCCGACGGCCGCGCAGGTCAAGGAGCGCGAGGCCAACTGACCCCGCCCTCCGGCCCGCCCCGCTACTCCGGCCCCGCCGCCGCGTCGCGCCGTCTGCGCCGGTGGGCGGCGACCCTGGCGCGCGTGGCGCAGGCCGGGGAGCAGTAGCGGCGGGCGCTGCCGGGGCCGGTGCCGAGGAAGAGGCGGCCGCAGCCGTTCGCGGCGCAGGCGCCCCAGGCGAGGCGCCCGTACTCGGTGAGCAGCTGGGCGAGGACGAGGGCGCCGGAGGCGAGGAACCACTCGCCCCAGTCGGCACCGTCGCCCCGGTCCACGTGCAGGTGCCAGGGGTGGCCGTCGTGCCGGGTCAGCCGGGGGCGGGTGGCGTACTCCTCCAGCAGGGCGTTGACGGCCGCGGCCGCCCGGTCCTCGTCGGTCTCGGCGAGGACCTGCGCCATCCGCCGGACGGCCGCGCGCAGTCCGGCCGCCTCCGATTCCGTGAAGACCTCCGGAACGAGTTCCCCCGGGTGCTCCCCGTGCCGGGCGAGCAGCTCCGCCAGGGCGGAGCGCGGCAGGGCGGGGTCCGCGCGGACGGCCTCGCTGAGCTCGATCAGCCGCCGGGCCGCCTCGAATCCGCCGCCGCTCGATTCCCGCCGGTTTCCCATGCGCGGATCCTTTCGTCGTGCACCCATACGGCGTAACGTCTTGTGAGCTCAACACGTTACCCAATGCGGAGGGGGCTCGCCGATGGGCGGATTCGGGCGGTATCTGGCGGCGGCGCTCGCCGCGCGCTTCGCGTCCGAGGGCATGGGCATGGCGGTGGTGCTGCTGGCGCTGGAGCGTACGGGCAGTGCCGCGCACGGGGCGTTCGTACTGACCGCCTGGCTCGCGCCGCACGTGCTGGCCGCGCCGCTGGCGGGTACCGCCGCGGCCCGGGCGCGGCGGCCGCGGCGGTTCTACGCGGGGGCGCTGGCGGGGTTCACGCTGGCGGTGGCGGCGCTGTCCCTGCTGCTGGGCCGGGCTCCGGTGCCGGTGGTGCTCGCGGTGGCAGTGCTCGGCGGGACCTGCGGGCCGGTGGTGACCGGCGGCCTGTCGAGTCTGGTCGCGGGGCTCCTGCCGGCGGGCCCGGCGCGGGACCGGGCGTACTCCTGGGACGCCTCCACCTACAACGCGGCGGCGGTGACGGCCCCCGCGGCGGTCGCCCTGGTCGGGGCGCTGCTCTCGGCCGGGCCGGCGATGGCGGTACTGGCGGCCTCGGCGGCCCTGGCGGCGCTGCTGGCGGCGTCCCTGCCGTACGCGGAGCCGTACGGGGAGCCCGGCGCGGGCCCCTCCCCCGACGGGCCCCGCGCCGGGCTGGGAGCGGGACTGGCCGCGCTGTGGCGGGTCAGGGAGCTGAGGGCCATCACCTCGGCGACGACCCTGGCGTTCGTCGGCATCGGGTCGCTGACCACCACCTCGGTGCTGCTGGCGGCCGGGCTCGGGAGTCCGGGTGCGAGCGGGGTGCTGATGACGGCCTTCGCGGCCGGAGCACTGGCGGGGTCCCTGACGCTGGGCCGGATGACCTCGGTGGAGCCTGGCCGGCTGGCCCGCTGGGGCATGGCGGGGACGGGGGCCGCCCTGGCGGTGGCGGCGTTCACGCCGTCCGTGGCCCTGACGGCGGCGGCGTTCGCGGTGGCGGGGGTGTGCGACGGGCCGTTGCTGACGGCCACGCTGCGGATCCGCTCGGAGCACGCCCCGGCGGCGGTGCGGCCGCAGGTGTTCACGCTCGGGGCGGGGCTGAAGGTGACGGCGGCTTCGACGGGCGCCGCCCTGGTGGGGCTGGCCGCCGCCGCGCCGCCGTGGACGCTGCTGCTCGGGATCGCCGTGGTGCAGCTCGCGGCCGCCGCGCTGCACGCGCTGGTGGCCGTGGGCGGGGCCGTTCCGGCGGCGGGCGCTACAGAGCGGTCGGCAGGTTCCGCCACAGCGCCGGCCGGTCCGCGGACTCCTGGAGCGCCTTGAGCACGGCGGGGTGCGGGGCGGCGTGGAGCTCGGGGTAGTCGATCTCGCCGAGTCCGGGACGGACGGGGAAGGCGAGCCGCTCGCGGTCGAGGTCGAACCGGGCGTCGACGCCGGGCTTGTTGCCGCGCGGGTCGATCCGGGACCAGGCGGTGGCTCCGGGCAGCCGGACGGCGACGAGCCCGTGGACCACCTGGCCGGAGCCGTCGTCGTCGCCGAGGAGCTGGTAGCAGAGGGCGGCCGGGATGCCCTGGGCGCGCAGCAGGGCGGCGAGGGCGTGGGACTTCGCGTAGCAGATGCCGTTGCGGGTGGCGAGGACGTCGGAGGCGCGCCAGGAGACGCGGGTGTCCCCGGAGTCGGCCGAGTGCGGGATCGTGTCGCGGATGAATTCAAAGGCCGCTTCGGCGTATGAGTATGCATCGCCGGTTGCGGACCATAGGGCGTCGGCGGTTTCCTGCACGAGGGGATGCCAGTGATCCACGGCCTCGTCCGAGGCCAAGTAGGCGTGGATATCGGGGTTCTGCTGGATGAGCTGCATGGCCGGGAGCATAGGCATGCCTCCGGCCGTAGATCAATAGATTTACGGTCGGAGGCATATCTATTCAGTTCTCGGCCGGGGACGGCCAGGAGCGGCTAGCGGGCCAGCTCCTCCTTGAGGGCCTGGAGGAAGCCGTCCACGTCCTCCTCCTGGGTGTCGTAGCCGCACATCCAGCGGACGTGTCCGGCCGCCTCGTCCCAGAAGTAGAAGCGGTACCGCTGCTGGAGCCGGCGCGACACCTCGTGCGGCAGCTTCGCGAAGACCGCGTTGGCCTGCACCGGGTAGAGGATCTCCACCCCGTCGGTCTCGCGCACCCCCGCCGCGAGCCGCTGCGCCATGGCGTTGGCCTGGCGGGCGTTGCGCAGCCACAGGTCCTTGGCGAGCAGGGCCTCCAGCTGCACCGACACGAAGCGCATCTTGGAGGCGAGCTGCATCGACATCTTGCGGACGTGCTTCATCTGCCGGACGGCGTCCGGGTTCACCACGACCACGGCCTCGCCGAACATCATGCCGTTCTTGGTGCCGCCGTACGACAGCACGTCGACGCCCACCGCGTTGGTGAAGGTGCGCATCGGCACGTCGAGCGAGGCCGCGGCGTTGGCTATGCGGGCGCCATCGAGGTGCACCTTCATGCCGAGGCCGTGGGCGTGCTCGCAGATGGCCCTGATCTCGTCCGGCGTGTAGACCGTGCCGAGCTCGGTGTTCTGGGTGATCGAGACGACCTGGGGCATCGCCCGGTGCTCGTCCTCGAAGCCCCAGGCCTCCTGGTCGATCAGCTCGGGGGTGAGCTTGCCGTCCGGGGTGGGCACGGCGAGCAGCTTGATGCCCGCCATCCGCTCCGGCGCGCCACCCTCGTCCACGTTGATGTGGGCGGACTTGGCGCAGATCACCGCGCCCCAGCGGTCGGTCATCGCCTGGAGGGCGGTGACGTTCGCGCCGGTGCCGTTGAAGACCGGGAAGGCCTCCGCGTACGGCCCGAAGTGGCTGCGGATGACCTTCTGCAGGTGTTCGGTGTACTCGTCCTCGCCATAGGCGACCTGGTGGCCGCCGTTGGCCAGCGCGACGGCTTCCAGGATCTCCGGATGCACCCCCGCGTAGTTGTCGCTCGCGAAACCGCGGACCGCCGGATCGTGGTGGCGGCGGGCATCGGTCTTCACGGTTGTGGAGTGAGCCACAGACGCTGTCCGTTCACTTCGGAGGCGGGCCGTTCCCAGACGCCGGCGATGGCCTCGGCCAGCTCCTTGACGTCGGTGAAGCCCGCGAACTTCGCATTGGGACGCTCGGCGCGCATCGCGTCGTGCACCAGTGCCTTGATCACCAGGATCGCAGCGGCGGCGTGCGGCCCTTCCTCGCCCCCCGCCTTGCGGAAGGAGTCCGCCATGGCCAGGGTCCAGGCCTCGGCGGCCGCCTTGCCGGCGTTGTACGCGGCGTTGTTGGCGACCGGCTTGTGCGCGCCGGACTGGCTGATGAGGACGTACCGGCCCCGGTCGCTGCGCAGCAGTCCGTCGTGGAAGGCGAGCGAGGTGTGCTGGACGGTGCGGATCAGGAGCTTCTCGAGGAAGTCCCAGTCCGCGAGGTCCACGTCGGTGAAGGTCTTGCTGCCGCGCCAGCCGCCCACGAGGTGGACGAGCCCGTCGACCCGGCCGAACTCCTTCTCGGTGCGCTCGGCCCAGGCCTTGGTGGCCTCCAGGTCGAGCAGGTCGACGGTGTCACCGGTGACGGTGGCGCCGCCGTGGGCGTAGCGGGCGGCGTCGACGGCCTCGGCGAGGCGCGCCGCGTCGGCGTCGGAGGCCACGACGGTGGCGCCCGCCTCGGCGAGGCGCATCAGCGCGGCACGGCCGGCGGGGCCGCCGGCCCCGGCCACCGCCACCACCGCTCCGTGGAGCTTTCCGTTGCCGTTCATCCCTGCAGCCTCCTGTGCGCGGTCGCTCACGCGGCGACCCGCTCGGTGTCGTCCGCGTTCGCCGGGGTGATGCCCTTCGTCGAGGCGATCACACCCTTGAGCTTCTTGGCGAGGGCCTCGTAGAACATGCTGAGGGGAAACTCGTCGGGAAGCACGTCGTCCACGAGCTTGCGCGGCGGCTGCGTGAGGTCGAGGGCGTCGGGGCCCTTGGCCCACTTGGAGCCCGGGTGCGGGGCGAGGTAGGCGGAGACCAGCTCGTACGCCTTGAACCAGTGGACCAGCTTCGGGCGGTCGATGCCCGCGCGGTAGAGGTCCTCGATCTCGGCGCACAGCTGGTTGGTGACCACGGGGGCGCGCATCCAGTCGATCTTCAGCTTGTTGTCCGTCCAGCGCACGACGTCGTGCTTGTGGAGGTACGCGAAGAGCAGCTGGCCGCCGACACCGTCGTAGTTGCGGTTGCGGTCGCCGGAGACGGGGAAGCGGAACATCCGGTCGAAGAGGACGGCGTACTGCACGTCACGGCCGTGCTCGTTGCCCTCGGACTCCAGCTTCACGGCCTCCTTGAAGGCGGTGAGGTCGCAGCGCAGCTCCTCCAGGCCGTACATCCAGAACGGCTGGCGCTGCTTGATCATGAAGGGGTCGAACGGCAGGTCGCCGTGGCTGTGGGTGCGGTCGTGGACCATGTCCCACAGGACGAAGGCCTTCTCGCAGCGCTCCTGGTCCTCGACCATGCGGGCGATGTCCTCGGGCAGCTCGATGCCGAGGATGTCGACGGCCGCCGCGGTGACCTTGCGGTAGCGGGCCGCCTCGCGGTCGCAGAAGATGCCGCCCCAGGTGAAGCGCTCGGGGGCCTCGCGGACGGCGATGGTCTCCGGGAAGAGGACCGCGGAGTTGGTGTCGTAGCCCGGGGTGAAGTCCTCGAAGGTGATGCCGAGGAAGAGCGGGTTGTCGTACCGGGTGCGCTCCAGCTCGGAGAGCCACTCGGGCCACACCATCTTCAGGACGACGGCCTCGAAGTTGCGGTCCGGGTTGCCGTTCTGCGTGTACATCGGGAAGACCACGAGGTGCTGGAGGCCGTCGGCGCGCTGGGCCGCCGGGTGGAAGGCCAGCAGGGAGTCGAGGAAGTCCGGGACGCCGAAGCCTTCGGCCACCCACTTGCGCAGGTCGGCGACGAGCGCCTTGTGGTACTCGGTGGCGTGCGGCAGCAGCGGGGACAGCTCCTCGACCGCGCCGGCGACCCGCTCGACAGCGGCCTCGACGTCGGCGCGGGCGGGGGCGCCCTCGGCGTCGAAGTCGATCGAACCGTCCGCGGCCTGCCAGGGGCGGATCTCCTCCACGGCGGCCTTGAGCGCGGGCCAGGCGGGGTGGTCGACCACCCGCGCGCCAGCGGTTATCACGGCACCGCCGGAGCCCGGCACAAGAGTTTCCGTCATGTCACTTCCTCCACAGGAGAACCTCGCGTTAAGACAGCGTATGCATGCGAGGCTCTCCCGCTCAAGAGGAAACGAAGGAAAATATCCCGTGAGACCCCCTACTCCACCGGAAGTCTTCCCGTAACTCACGGTGGAATCCACCACTCCGCCTAGTAGTTGACGCTCGGGGCACCATCCGTCGGCGCTAAGGAAAAGAAGGGGAAACGGCCACCGTCCGCACGGCCGCTCCGCCGGGACTCCACCCGCCACCGGGCCCGGCACGAGGGGATCCGCGGCCCGGCGCGAGCGGTCCTCCGGCCGGGCTCACCGCACCGGGGCGCCGGCCCGCCCCCCTTCTCCGCGGAAGTGCGGGATGACCTTCTCCCCCCACTGCCGCAGGGTCTCCATGCAGGCCTCCTGCGGCACCGTGCCCATCTGCACCAGGCACATCACCTCGTCCGCGCCCGCCGCCCGCAGCCGCTCCACGTACGCGATGGCCTCGTCCGCGCTCCCGTAGGCGTGGTCGGCGTTGAAGGTGGCCGTGGAGGTCGGCCGGACCGGGATGTCCAGCTCGTGCAGCCGCGCCACCACCTGCTCGGCGGCCCGGCGCATCTCGGCCGGCTCGTCGGCGCCCGCCACCACCGCCTCGTCCGGGACGCCCGCGCCGCCGTACCAGTGGCCGATGGACTGGGCGAAGAACCGCTGCCCCCGGACGCCGATCCGGCGGGCCTCCTCGGGATCGTCGAGCACGATGGTCGGGCAGAGCACGGAGAAGTGGTCGTTGACGGCCGTGGACACGAAACGGCTGCCGTCGCGGGCCGCGCGCGCCGCGTCGTACACGGAACGCATCCCCGCGATGGACTCCGGCCCGGCGAAGCCCATGACCAGGGCGCCGACCCCCAGTTCGGCCGCCCGCACCAGCGTCTCGCCCCGGCTGCACGCCAGGAACAGCGGCGGATGGGGCCGCTGCGCGGGGCGCGGCAGGATCGGGTGCGGGGCGATGTCCATCAGTTCGCCGTGGTACTCCAGCTCCTCCTCCTGCCAGGCCTTCCCGATGATCCGCAGCGCCTCCTCCACCTCCGCGGCGGCGCGCTCCCGGTCCACCCCGCACAGCGAGGTCTCCTGCTCCGTGCCCCCGCGGCCGGCGCCCAGGTCGAGCCGTCCGCCCGAGAGCAGGTCGAGCATCGCGGCCCGTTCGGCCACCCGGACCGGATGGTTGAAGTTGAAGGGCATGCACACGACGCCGTGACCGATGCGTATGGTGTTCGTCCGGGCCGCGACGAAGCTCAGGAAGACCTCCGGCGCGCTCATGTGCGCGTACCACTTCAGCGAGTGGTGCTCGACGGCCCAGATCCGGTCGAATCCCATGCGTTCGGCGAGGACCGCCTGCTCGACGCAGTCCCGGATGACCTGGTGTTCCCGTTCCACGGTCGGATCGGCCAGCTGAGCCTCGAAGATCACGGAGAATTTCACGATGCCTCCAGGGATGCGTCCCGTACGCGGTCATACTTCGATTAGAAATATGACTAGTAGTCAGACGCAGAAGAAGCAAGACCTCCCGCCGACCGCGTGGGCGGTGCTCGGCCTGCTGTCCTTCCCCGGCGAACGCACCGGGTACGAGCTGAAGAAGTGGGCGGACTCCTCGCTGCGCTTCTTCTACTGGTCGCCCGCGATCAGCCAGATCTACGCCGAACTGCGCCGCCTGGAGGAACTGGGGTACGCGGCCTCCGCGCGCTCGGGGCCCGAGGAGGTCCGCGCCAAACGCCGCTACGCCATCACGGACGCGGGGCGCGAGGCCCTGTCCGGCTGGGCCGCCGACACCGCCGACGCGGGACCGCCGGTGCTCAAGCACGGCCTGCTGCTGCGGATCTGGCTGGGGCACCTGGCCGAGCCGGAGCGGCTGCGCGAGATGGTCGAGGAGCACACGGAGCGGACCCGGGGCGAGCTGGCCGCCGTACGGGAGGCGATGGGGCACGCGGCGGACGTACCCGAATGGGCCTTCCCGGTGCTCGCGCTGCGCTGGAGCGAGCGGCAGCACCTGGCCGAGCTGGACCTGGCAGAAGCCCTGCTGGCCGACCTCCGCGAGGCCGGGGCAGCGGGCACCGGCAAGGCCCCGCGTCAAGCCGGCGGGGACGCGCCCACCACCGGGTGACGCGGCACGGCGCCCCGGGCCCGCAGCACGGCGCACACCCCTGGCGGGAAGCGGCCGGAGGGCTTCCGCGGGCCCCTGCACGACCGGTCCCATCGCGGGCGGGGCGCACTAGCATGCGTCCTCACCGCGCGGCCGGTCGGGACACCGCGACCGCGCGGGGAGCCGCCCTCGACGGAAGCGAGAGAACCTTGACTTTCCTCACCATCGGTCACCGCGGGGTCATGGGTGTCGAGCCGGAGAACACCCTGCGCTCGTTCGTCCGCGCGGAACGCTGCGGGATGGACGTCATCGCGCTGGACGTCCGCCTCAGCAAGGACGGGGCCCTCGTCGTACTGCACGACGCCGAGGTGGACCGCACCACGAACGGCGCGGGCGCCGTCGCCGACCTGACCCTCGCCGAGCTGCGCGAACTGGACGCCGGACAGGGCGAGCGGGTGCCGCTCCTGGAGGAGGTCCTGGACGCCGTCCGGGTCCCGCTCCAGGTGTCGGTCCAGGACCGGGCGGCCGCAACGGCGCTCGCGGAGCTGATCGTGCGCCTCGACCTGGCCTCACGGGTGGAGGTGGCCTCCGGCGACGGAGACGTGCTCGCGGCGGTCGCCCGGCACGCCCCCGGGGTACGGACGGCCCTGCACCCGAACCGGCCCGGGGCGGCGGCCGAGGACCTCGTGGACCTCGCCCTGGCGGCGGGGGCGCGGACCGTGGCCCTGGACATCCGCCGGCTCACCCTGGAGACGGTGGAGGCGGCCCACGCCGCGGGCCTGCGGGTGACGGGCCGGGCGGTCAACACCCTGGACCAGCTGCGGCTCGCGCGGGCCCTGCAACTGGACGGCGCCGCCACCGACTTCCCGGAGATCCGCAGCACCGGCCGGTTCACGGCCTGAGCGGCGGGGGCCCGGGCACGCCCCCGGAGCCCCCTAGGGCCTGTCGTCAAACTTTCGTCGTCGCCCGGAGGGCGGCCCCGCGGCGTCTGGTGCGTGCTCTCGGCGTGCCGGGCGGCAGCCCTCGTACTGGACGTACTCGGGCTGCCGCCCGGTGCGGCGAGAGCGCGTGCAAGGCGTCGCGGGGCAGACGGAAGTTCGACGACAGGCCCTACAGGGCCTTGACGAGCAGCTCGAAGGCCAGGTCGTCGCGGAGCGGGACGCCGAAGCGCTCGTCACCGTAGGGGAAGGGGCTCAGCTCGCCGGTGCGCTCGTAGCCGCGGCGCACGTAGTAGGCGATGAGCTCCTCCCGTACGTTCACCACGGTCATCCGCATCTCCTTCGCGCCCCAGGCCTCGCGGACCCGGCGCTCGGCCTCGGCCAGGACCTCCTTCCCGAGGCCGGCGCCCTGGAGCCCGGGGCGCACGGCGAACATGCCGAAGTAGGCGTGGTCGCCGCGCTGTTCGAGCTGGCAGCAGGCGACGAGCTCGCCCGCGCGCTCGACGACCAGCAGGATGCCGTCCGGGTCGGCGATGATCGCGCCGACGCCCTCGGGGTCGGTGCGCTGCCCGTCCAGGAAATCGGCCTCCGTCGTCCAGCCGGCCCGGCTCGCGTCGCCCCGGTAGGCGGACTCCACGAGGGCCACCAGGTCCGGGACGTCCGCCTCCACGGCGCTGCGGAAGCTCAGGGCTGCGGGCTGGGCGGTCGGCATCGGGGGCTCCGTTCATCGCGGCGGCATATGACATGCCCGGTCGGACACGACGAGCCTAACCCGGGTCGGCGTGAGGGCGGTGTGAGCAGGGAATCCCTTCTGCTGACGCCGACGAACCGGGAGGTTCCGCCGTGCACGGATCCGCGATGCCGCTCACCCTGGCCTGGATGCTCGTCGCGCTGTGCGCGGCGAGCGGCGGGTACTGCCTGCTGCGGGCGCGCAGAGCGGACGGGCACCCGCGCGGGACGGCCACCGGCGAGGCGGTGATGGGCTTCGGGATGGCGGCGATGGCCCTGCCGGCCGGAATGGGTCCGTGGGGCCCGCAGGTCCTGCTGGCGGTGTTCTGCGGGGCGGCGCTGCACGCGTTGTGGCTGCTGCGCGGCGGGATGCACCACGCGCACCACCTGGTCGGCTCGCTGGCGATGGCGTACATGGCCCTGGCGATGACCGCCGGGCACGGGCACGGCCGGGCGGGGCTGCCGGCGGTGACGGGGGCGCTGCTCGTCTACTACGCCGGGTACGTGCTGCTCGGCGGGGCCCGGCTGCTGACGGCCGGCGGCGGGACGCGGCCCGTGCTCGCGGTGCCGGGCGGGGAGCCGCCGGCGGGCGTGGAGCCGCCGGGCACGGCCGCGGGCGCGGCCGGGGCCGGCGCGGCCGGGAGCGGCACGGCCGGGGCCGGGGACCTGACGCGGGCCTGCCGACTCGCCATGGGGACGGGCATGTTGGCGATGCTGCTGGCCATGTGAGGCCCGCCGCCCGGGTGTCGGGGCGCCGGCGGGACGTGTCCTGCGTCACCAATGCCCCGAGGCCGTACCGGTGGGCGGCGCCGCGCTCATAGGCTGGCGGACATGATGGTCCCCGCCGCCCTCCTGTTGCTCGGCGCACTGACCGCGGTGCTCGCGCCCCGCCTGCTGGCCCGGGCCGAGTGGCCCGATCGCGAACCGGTGGTCGCGCTGTGGGTGTGGCAGTGCGTGGTGGCCGCGACCCTGCTGTGCCTGGGGCTGTCGATGCTGCTCAGCGCGGCCGCCGCCTGGCAGGCGGTACGGGGCCGGCTGTTCTCCGTGGCTCCGCACGGCGTGGTCGACGCGTACGCGCTGGGGGCGGAGGGCGGCCCCTGGGCGACGGGTACGGCGCTGGCGCTGGCCTGCGGGGGGCTGTGGACCGGGGCGATGCTGGCCCGGGAGGTGCTGCGGGCGCGGGCCCGGCGGCGTGCCCGCGGGGCCGAACTCCTGGTGCGCGCCCCGCTGCTGCCCGGTGAGGACCCGGCCGCCGCGCGGCTGGTGGTCCTGGAGGGGCCGCGTCCCGAGGCCTGGTGGCAGCCGGGGACGGCGCCGCGGCTGGTGGTGACCACGGCGGCGCTGGGCCGGCTCAAGGGCAGCCAGCTCGACGCGGTGCTGGCGCACGAGCAGGGGCACGTGGCGGCCCGGCACGACTGGCTGCTGCACTGCTCGCGGGCGCTGGCGCAGGGCTTCCCGCAGGTGCCGGTGTTCGCCGCGTTCGAGGCGGAGATGCACCGGCTGGTGGAGCTCGCCGCCGACGACGTGGCCTCGCGGCGCTACGGGCGGCTGACGGTGGCCCTCGCCCTGGTGGGTCTGAACGAGGACCGGGGCGTCTTCGGGCCGTGCGGCCCCGAGGAGGCGCACGTCCCGCGGCGGGTGCGGCGGCTGCTGTCGGCCGCTCCTCGGCTGTCCCCGGTCCGCCGGCTGCGGCTGACGGCGCTGGCGGCGCTGGTGCCGGCGGTGCCGCTGCTGGTGGCCTTCGTACCGGGCCTGAGCGCGCTGGCCTGAGGGCGCGCAGGCCGGCCGGAGCCGTGCGCCGGCAGGACCCCCACACCGGCTGGAGCCGCGCGTCGGCAGGACCCGCACACCGGCCGGAGCCTGCGCCGGAAGTGCCCGCGCACCCGGCAGGACTCCCGTACCCGGCAGGGCCGACGTCCGGACGGGACCCGTGTGCTGACAGGATCGACGGCATGCGTAACACGTGGCTGTCGCGGGCGGGGGTGTGCTGCGCGCTGCTCGCGGCCGCGCTGACCGTCCTGGTGGTGTCCGGCTGGTGGCCCCTGATCGCGTACGACGAATGGGTGGCGCGGGGCCTGCACCCGTACGCCGTCACCCATACGGGGGTCACCGATGTGGTGCGGGTGTTCTCCGACTGGGTCTGGGACCCGTGGACGATGCGCGCCCTGGCCGCCGTGGCCTGTCTCTGGCTCTGGCTGCGCGGCGACCGGTCACGGGCGGTGCGGGTGGGGGCGGCGGCGCTGCTGGCCTCGGTGGTGCAGCAGGGGCTGAAGGCACTGCTGGGGCGGGCCCGTCCGGAGTGGCCCGATCCCGTCGACTCGGCGTTCTACGCGGCCTATCCGTCGGGGCACGCGATGACGGCCACGGTGGTGTGCGGGCTGCTGCTGTGGCTGCTGCCCGCGCGGACGCCACGGGGGCTGGTGGCCACGGCCTGGGCGGTGGCGGCCGTGTCGGTGCTCGGGGTCGGCTTCACCCGGCTCTACCTGGGCGTCCACTGGTTCACGGACGTGCTCGCGGGCTGGCTGCTGGGCGTGGCCGTGGTGTCGCTCGCGGCGTTCCGGCATGCCTGCCCGGGGCGATCCCCCGCGTCGCCCCGAGCAGACGGTCCCGTGCGCTGAGTATATTGGCTCGGAGCCAGTCAACGCAGGAGTAAGCATGGTCCCGCGCAGCCCGTCGGTCAATGAAGAATTGCGCAGACGTTCCCGGGAGCGCCTGCTGCAGGCTACGGTCGAACTGGTTGCCGAGCGCGGTTACGAGGCCACGAAGCTCGGCGACATCGCCGACCGGGCGGGCGCGGCGCGCGGTCTGGTCTCGTACTACTTCCCCGGCAAGCGCCAGCTCCTCCAGTCCGCGGTGCACCGGCTGATGCACCTGACGCTGGAAGCGGCGCTGGAGCGGGAGCCCCGCAGCGACGACGGCCGGGAGCTGCTGGCCCGGGCGATCGACGCGGTCCTGGGGCTGGCGAGGGACCAGCCCCGGCTGATGCGCACGCACATGGCGGGCATCCTCCAGGCGGAGGGGTTCATCCGCTGCCCGGAGCAGCAGCGCCTGGCGGAGCTGCTGCGGGGGGCCGTGGCCGCGTACGGTTCGGCGGACGTGGACACGGACTACCCGCTGCTGCGGGCGCTGCTGATGGGGGCCGTGGTCGCGGTGCTGCTGCCGGGGGCGCCGATGCCGGCCGCCCGGCTGCGGGCGGAGCTGTTCCAGCGGTACGGGCTGGACTGGGAGCTGGGTGTCCCGCCGGACGGGGAGCCGCCCGGCGGAACGTTTCCCCGCCAGGTCCCGGCGTAGGCCGGGGTGACCGTCAGCGGTACTCGGGCTGGGTCTGCACGTTGAGCCGGTCCAGCCGCACCCACTTGGCGCTGTCGGTGCGCCGGTCGTCGATCCTCAGCACGTCGAGGCCCTTGACGATGTCGTTCGAGTAGATGTGCCCGTTGTAGTAGTACGCCGACCACGAGCCGCCGAGGCCGAGCCGTTCGGTGCTCAGCGGGCCGCGCTCGAAGTAGCCGATCTCCTTGGGGGCCGCGGAGTCGGTGAAGTCCCACACGGAGACGCCGCCCTGGTACCAGGCCTGGACCATGATGTCGCGGCCGCCGCCGACCGGGATCAGCGAGCCGTTGTGGGCGACGCAGTTCTCCGTGGCGGCCTGGTGGCGCGGGATCTTGAAGTAGCTCTTGAAGACCAGCTCGCGCTGGTCGCCGCGGCCGGTGATGTCGTAGATCCCGTCGGCGCCCCGGTTGGGGCCGGTGGCCTCGTTGCAGGTGGCGCCGCCACCGCCGCCGAGCTCGTCGGTGAACACCACCTTGTCGGCCCGCTCGTTGAAGGTCGCCGAGTGCCAGAACGCGAAGTTGACGTTGTCCTGGACCCGGTCGATGACCCTCGGCCGCTCGGGCTCGCTGATGTCGAAGAGGATGCCGTCGCCCATGCAGGCGCCGGCGGCCAGGTCCTTGGACGGCAGCACGGTGATGTCGTGGCAGCCGGTGGTCTTGGACACGCCGGGGTTGGCCGGCGCGCCCGGGTTGCCGCCGTCCGGGAAGAGCACCGGGAAGCCGACGACGGCGGCCCGGGTCGGTGCCTTCTTCGGGACCTTGATCACGGAGATGCCGTCGTGCGGCGGCTTGCAGTCCGGGAAGGCCTCGTTGGGCGAGTACGAGGAGACGTAGACGTAGATGTCGCGGCCGCCCGGCACCAGGGTGTGGGTGTGGGACCCGCAGGCGGTCTCGACGGACTTGACGTACTTGGGGTTCCGCTTGTCCTTGATGTCGAAGATCTTGATGCCCTCCCAGGAGGACTTCTCCGTCGCGGGCTGCGAGACGCTGTTGCACGAGTCGTCGCTGCGGGAGGAGTCGGTGGAGAGGAACAGCAGGTCGCCGGAGACCGAGACGTCGTTCTGGCCGCCCGGGCACAGGACCTGGGTGACGACCTTGGGCGCCTTGGGATCGGCGATGTCGTAGATGGTGAAGCCGTCGTAGCTGCCGGCGTAGGCGTAGCCGCCCTGGAAAGCCAGGTCCGAGTTGACCGCGGCCGGGTTGGAGCTGGGGATGTTGGCCAGGTGCTTGATGTTGGCGCTGTGCACGATCTCGTCCTGGCCGGGGATCTCCCCGGGGGCGAGCTCGCGGTCCTGAGCGGGGCCGGCGCTCTGCCGGGATCCGGGGCCCGGGGTCAGGTCGCCCGGGTCGGGTGTGGCGGCCGCCGGTCCGGCGGTGGCCAGGAGGGTGGTGAGGAGTCCGGCGGCGGCCAGCGCCGCCCCCAGACTCCGGTGACGCACTCTGACGCTGTGGAGCAAGGTCACTGTGCCTCCCGTGGGGGCCCGTACGTTTCGCTCCTCATGGGAACGGAACCTGGACCCCGGCAGTATCGTGCTTTTCATGGACATGGCAAACGCATTAGTCGGCCGATTCCTGGGGGCGGCGCTGACCGCCGGCCTCCTCCTCACGCTCACCGGCTGCCGGGAGGACGACGCCGGCTCCCGCGCCGCGGGCGACGGCTCGCCGGTGGTAGTCGCCCCCGGAAAACCCGGCGGCCCGGCCCGCACCCTCACCCCCGAACAGGCCGCGAGGGAACGCCCCGACGACAGCCCCAACGCGGCCGACCACACCTACGTGCGGCACATGACCGAACACCACCGGCAGGCCCTCACCATGAGCGCCCTCGCCCCCGGCCGGGCCTCGGCCGAAGGGGTGAAACGCCTCGCGGAGCGGATCGCCGCCGCCCAGGGACCCGAGATCGGGGCCATGGAGAAGTGGCTCTCCCGGTACCCGGCGCCCGGCGGCGACACCGGCGGCCACGACCACGGCGCGATGCCCGGCATGGCGACGGAGCAGCAGCTCGCGGAACTGACCGCCGCCCGGGGCGCCGATTTCGACCGGCTCTTCCTCCGGCTGATGACCGCACACCACCAGGGGGCCCTGAAGATGGCCGGGGAGGCCCTCGCCCAGGGCAACAACGTCGCCGTGGAGGAGATGGCGAACGAGGTGGTGGCCACCCAGAGCGCCGAGATCGAGCGGATGCGCGCGATGGGCTGACGGGTCCGGGGGCCGGTGTCATGCTGGGAACACCTGCGGGAGGAGTACCGCCGTGCTTCGTGTCGCCGTCGTCGGTTCGGGCCCCAGCGGGGTCTACGCCGCGCAGACGCTGGTCCAGCAGCGGGAGGTGCCGGGTGTACGGGTCGACGTACTGGACCGGCTGCCGGCCCCGTACGGCCTCGTCCGGTACGGGGTCGCCCCCGACCACGAGAAGATCAAATCGCTGACCGGAAATCTACGGTCGGTCCTGGAGGACGAGCGGATCCGCTTCCTCGGCAACGTGGAGGTGGGCGGCGAGGGTCTGCCGGCCGCGCGGCTGCTGGAGCTGTACCACGCGGTGGTGTACTGCGTGGGCGCCGCCCGCGACCGGATGCTCGGCATCCCCGGCGAGGACCTGGCCGGGGTGCACTCCGCGACGGCCTTCGTGTCCTGGTACAGCGGTCACCCCGACGCCACCGCCTTCGACCTGGGCGGGGTCCGCTCGGCGGTGGTGGTCGGGGCCGGCAACGTCGCGGTGGACGTGACGCGGATCCTGGCCCGGGGCGTGCCCGAGCTGGAGCCGACCGACATGCCCCAGCCGGCGCTGGGCGCGCTGGCGGACAGCGGGGTGCGGACGGTGTCGATGGTGGCCCGGCGCGGCCCCTCGCAGGCCAAGTTCACCACCAAGGAACTCCGCGAACTGGGCACGCTGCCCGGGGTCGCCACCCGGGTGGAGCCCGCCGAACTCGCCCTCGACCCGGCGTACGGGGACCCGGGCGCGGCGGGGGCGCTGCCGGCGGTGGCCCGGCGCAACCTGGACGTGCTGCGCGGCTGGGCCGGAGCCGGCCCGGAGGGAGCCGGCCCGGCGGCCCGGGACATCCGGCTCCGCTTCTACCTGAGGCCGACGGAGGTGCTGGGCGGGCCCGACGGGCGGGTGCGCGGACTCCGCTTCGAGCGGACCGCCCCGGACGGCC
The DNA here is from genome assembly GCF_056435605.1 of Streptomyces sp. NPDC043896. NCBI lineage: Bacteria > Bacillati > Actinomycetota > Actinomycetes > Kitasatosporales > Streptomycetaceae > Streptomyces > Streptomyces sp. NPDC043896. The sequence continues at coordinate 1,011 of NZ_JBWKEE010000002.1, read as the reverse complement.
GGGGCGGGGTGACGGGGACGGGTGCGTACGAGGACGTCGAGGCCGAGCTGGTGCTGCGCTCGGTGGGCTACCTGGGCGTGCCGATGCCCGGGCTGCCCTTCGACCCGGCCACCGGGACCGTGCCGCACGCGGCGGGCCGGGTGGTGCGCGAGGGCCGCGCCTCGGTGGGCGAGTACGTGGCGGGCTGGATCAAGCGCGGCCCGACCGGGGTGATCGGCACCAACCGGCCGTGCGCCAAGGAGACGGTGTCCTCGCTGCTCCAGGACGCCGGCGCACTGGCCCGGCGCGACCTCCCCGCCGACCCGCTGGCCGCCCTGCGCGCGGCGGGCGTGACCCCGGTGGAGTGGCCGGGCTGGCTGTCCATCGAGGCGGCCGAGGAGGCCCTGGGGCGCTCGCTGGGCCGCCGCTCGGTGAAGATCCCCGACTGGGCGGGCCTCCACGCGGCGGCGGGCCTCACATAGGGTGACCGGTTCCGTTACCGGTCAAGGGAGTTGAGGATGAGGAAGCCGTTGCGGCAGGGCGCGGGCGCGGCTCTGGCGGCGCTCGCCTGCGGGGCGCTGCTGACGGGCTGCACGGAGGAGTCCCGGGCGGCGGCCGCGCCGCCCGGTCCGAGGAGCACGACGGCGGCCCCGCCTGCGGAGGCCGTGGCGGTGGCGGAACGCTACCGGGCGGGCGGCGGGGATCCGGACGTGACCGGCATCGGGCAGGAGGCGACGCCCGACGGCGTGCCCCTGCTGATCGTCTGGACCCGCAACCCGAGCCAGGACGCCGAGTTCTTCGACCGGCAAGCCGAGTCGATCCCGCCGTACCTGGCCGCGAAGGAGGGGCTGTCGCTGCGGCGCGGGTACCGGATGAACGTCTACGGGCCGGACGGGTCCGGCCTCCACCAGTGGGACGCGGCGGCCTGACCCGACGGCCTAGATGAATGAGTCCGATGTTGGTGCTGGTCGCGACCATGGCGAAGGGCGCCCGTTGGTCAGTGTGTGAAGACAAACCTGGACGCCCTTCTGG